>NZ_JATABI010000041.1:0-77745 GCF_036533795.1 Vibrio sp. M250220
TCATCACTTGAAGTAGCTTTTCCCATCGTTTATCAGTTAGCATTGTCCTTGGCATGGTGAACTCAGTTGTGATTTGTTTTTGGCGAAATGATTATAACCTTCACCATGCCGTTTAAAAAATCATCACGAAAGATCAACAGACCCTAGTATCAGACTGGAAGCGGTATTCTGGAAGATAATAGAGGACATTGCGAGCGATGCGGATATCTCTGTCGCAGAATTTTTGACTCGGATTTACAATGAAGTGATACAACAAAGAGGTGAGTTGGGTAACTTCACCTCTTTGCTGCGTGTCGCGTGTACCACCTATCTAAATGGTGGCAAACGGATTCAGATTTAACCTAAATGGCTAAAACGCCAGTACGCCTTGCGTTTCCACTTTAACAGAGACTTGCTGACCAATACTCAAAGGTTCTGATGAGCTGGCAAGTAAACGGTGACCACCCGCGTCAATCACGTAACGGCAATGATCTCCCATAAACTGTTGCTCAAGCACGGTCACACTGCTCTCTTCTGCCGCACTGATCTGGACATGCTGAGGGCGAAGTAATAACTCGCAATGCTGACCGACTTCAATGTTCTGCTGTGCTTTCGCTTCTACCATGCCTAGCTGCGTCTCATATTCTGAATCTGAAGCCCGAGTCGCTTTGAGATAGCTACCACCACCCAAAAAGTCAGCAACAAACTTACTTGAAGGCTGATAGTAGAGCTCGCTAGCCGTACCATATTGCTCAATCACGCCATGGTTCATCACCGCCATTTTATCAGCGAAGGCGAAGGCTTCTTCACGGCTATGAGTAACGAAAATGGCAGTGACACCCTGTTTCTTAAAGATCTTACGAATCTCGCCAATTAACTCATGGCGCACCTGCGTATCAATATTAGAAAATGGTTCATCGAGCAGCAAAAGATCCGGTTTGTACGCTAGTGAACGCGCTATTGCCACCCGCTGTTGCTGGCCACCTGAGAGTTGGTGTGGGTATCGCTCACCGTAATCATTGAGATGCACTAACTCAAGCATCTCTTCCACTTTGGCTTGCTGTTCAGCAACCGACAGTTCACGTAACCCAAACGCAACGTTCTGAGCCACAGTAAGATGTGGAAACAGCGCATAATCCTGAAAGATCATACCAATATTACGCTGCTCGGGAGGAAGCCAGTTTTTGCCATCATCGATCAGCATGCAATTTAGGCTCATCACGCCAGAACTTAATGGCAACAAGCCTGCAATCGCTTTCAATAGTGTTGTTTTACCGCAGCCACTTGCCCCAAGTAGACAAACAATTTCCCCCTGCTCCACTTCGAGAGAAAGTGACTCAAGAACTGTCGTCTCTTGATCGTACTTACACGTTAAGTTTTGTATTGATAGGGCACAGCTCATCAGTGTGAATGCTCCAGTGAACGGTTAACAATAACTAAAGGGACAAGACCAACTAAAACCAGTAGCACGGCTGGTAACGCCGCTAACTCTAACTTCTCATCAGACGCGAAGTTATAAACATAAGTCGCCAATGTTTCAAAGTTAAATGGTCGTAGCAATAAAGCGGCGTTTAGCTCTTTCATTGACTCGATAAAGACCAGCAAAGCCGCTATCAGCGCCCCACGACGAACAAGAGGCAAATGAACTCGTCTTAGCATCTCATTGGCGTTACATCCCATAGTGCGTGATGCCATATCAAGAGACGGTGAAACTTTGCTTAAACTGCTTTCAATACTGCCAATCGCCACAGCAGAAAAACGCACCACCATAGCAAAAACAATCGCAAACATTGAGCCAGAGAAAATCAATCCTGGACGCTCCCACTCCATGTACTTTGCAACATCATTGACTAAGTGGTCCATAGACAATACCGGAACCATAACACCAATGGCTAAAACCGTTCCTGGAACAGCATAGCCCATCGACGATAGGCGCATAAAGGCTAAGCTTTGACGGCTAGGGTTGACACGCTGAGAAAAATTAACGATCAACGCAACCATTACACCAATGAATGCCGCCGCAAGAGATACGTAAAGACTATTTAACGCATATTCGCGGAACTCAGCCGTCCAACTCTGTGCGAAATACTTATATGCATAGATAAGCAACTGACCAAGAGGGAGAATGAATGCCACGCAAACCAGCCCCCAACACCATGTTAGCGCCAACCACTTTTTCCACCCGACGAGATCGTAACGAAAATCTTCGCGGCTACTAAACTGACTCTGAAATAGCTTCTGTTTTCTACGGCTATAGCGTTCTGCACTTAAGAGTAAAATCACCACCACAAGCATAATGGCTGAAATTTTTGCCGCCGCAGTGAGGCTCGAATAGCCTAACCAAGTGTCATAAACCGCGGTGGTTAATGTATTGACTGCAAAGTAGCTAACCGTTCCAAAATCACCCACGGTTTCCATTGCCACCAAAGAGAGGCCGACGGCTATAGAGGGGCGTGCAAGAGGAAGCGAGATACGACGGAAACTTTCCCACGGTGAACACTTGAGCAATCGAGCCGATTGTAGCAAAGAGACATTCTGCTCCATAAACGCGGCACGACATAATAAGTAGACGTATGGGTAGAGCACCAGTGACAGTACAATAGTCGCTCCTGTCAGTGTTCGAATATCAGGAAACCAATACTCACCAGGTCCCCACCCTGTCAGATCACGGAGAAAAATCTGTACCGGACCTGCAAAGTCAAACCAGTCCGTAAAGATATAACCGACGATATAGCCAGGCATCGCCAGTGGTAACACCAATGCCCATTGTAAAATGCGTTCACTCGGAAGGCGGCACATCGCCATAATCCAAGCCGATGGAATACCAAGCACCAAGGATAGCAAGATCGTTCCTATAACAAGAACGACGGTGTTATACGCATAGGTCGGCATTACCGTTGACATCAAATGACTAAAAAGCTCATTTGTTTCGCCCACAGCAGTAGTGAATATCGCTAAGATCGGCAAAACCAGTAGTAAAGCAAGCGCTCCACTACTGGTTTTCCATAGGTAATTTTTTTCTTTCATCGTCTAATTACAACGAGGCTGTATGAAACATAAATGCAGTTGCAAATACATCTCATATCCCTTTAATAGTTTAAGGGTATTTATACCCATATACTCAAAGGAGTTCAAGGTGAACTGCTCTTAGCCGTGAGTATAAAAACAAACAACCCCAAGTAACTTAACGAAAAGCGACTTGAGGCTGTATTTTAGTCAGTCATATTCGACTCACTACTTAAAACTATTATAGGTCGAACTTCACTTCGTCTAGCAGTTTGATTGCTGCTTCGTGGTAGTTAGCAACGTCATCTAGAGAAATCATGTCAGACTTGAAGTCACCCCAAGATGCCACTAACTCAGAACGCTTAACACCCTCTTTTACTGGGTATTCGTAGTTAACTTCTGCGTACATGCTTTGTGCAGTATCACCCGCTAGGAACTCCATAAGTTTCTGAGCGTTTTCTTTATTTGGTGCGTACTTAGCCATTGCCATACCAGAGATATTTACGTGAGTACCTGTTGTTTTCTGGTTAGGGAAGTTAATGTAAACCGCGTCAGCCCAAGCTTTTTGCTCAGCATCGTTAATCATGTTACCTAGGTAGTAGCTGTTACCTAGAGAAACATCACATAGGCCTTCTTTGATCGCTTTAACTTGTGCACGGTCGTTACCTTGAGGTTTACGTGCTAGGTTCGCTTTTACGCCTTCCAGCCACTCTTTCGTCGCAGCTTCACCTTCGTGAGCAATCATCGCAGAAACTAGAGATACGTTGTATGGGTGCTTACCGCTACGTGTACAAATTTTGCCTTTAAATTCAGGCTTAGCTAGATCTGCGTATGTAAAGTCTTCACCTAGACGACCAACACGATCACGAGAAGAGTAAACGCTACGAGTACGAGTTGTTAGAGCAAACCACTCGTTATTTGTATCTTGGTATTGAGCAGGGATGTTCTTTTCTAGCACTTCACTCTCTACAGCTTGAACTAAGTTTTTCTTAGTCAGCTCAGAAAGGCGGCTAATATCAACGGTTAGGATAACGTCTGCTGGGCTGTATTCACCCTCTTGCGCTAGCTTCTCTGTCAGACCTGTCTTAGCAAACTTAACGTTTACTTTGATACCCGTTTCTTTTGTAAACTCGCTGAACATTGGCTCAACTAGGAATGGCTGGCGATAAGAGTACACGTTAACCTCTTCTGCAGCCATCGCAGTTGAAGGAGCAATTGTTGCACATGCTAATGCAGAAAGAGTTAGCAGCTTTTTCATTGGTTCAATCCTTTAGTATTCGAAATGATAACGTTTATCAGTTGCGTTATTATATTCATCATAGTCGAGAAAACAATGATGCAAAACAAAAAAACCTGCTCATTTGAGCAGGTTTTTGATAAGTTTATTTGTAACTGTTTGTTACGTCACATCTAGTATAATTACTTCACTGTCACGAATTCAGGGTAAGCACCTACGCCACAGTCATGCATATCCATGCCTTCCATCTCTTCATCTTCAGAGACGCGAATACCCATAGTGGCTTTCAGTACCGCCCACACCGCAAGGCTTGCACCAAATACCCAAGCGAAGATAACTCCAGCACCAAGAAGCTGTGCACCAAATGACGCATCGCCATTGCTTAGTGGAACAACCATCAGGCCGAAGAAACCACATACACCGTGAACCGAAATCGCACCAACTGGATCATCAATCTTCAGTTTGTCCAAGCCGATGATGCTGAACACCACGAGCGCTCCCGATACCGAGCCAATCGCAACCGCATACAGTGGCGATGGAGAGAGAGGATCCGCAGTAATAGCGACTAGACCTGCTAACGCGCCATTTAGAATCATCGTAAGGTCGGCTTTACCCCAAGTGGTCTTACATACAAGCAGTGCTGCAATGGCACCCGCCGCTGCTGCTGCGTTAGTGTTCAGGAAGATCTGACCGACTGCTGTCGCATTTTCAAAGTCTGACACCATCAACTGTGAGCCACCGTTGAAGCCAAACCAACCAAACCACAGGATGAATGTACCCAGTGTTGCTAGCGGCATGTTAGAACCAGGAATTGGGTAGATTTCACCATTTTTACCGTACTTACCTTTACGTGCACCCAGTAGTAGAACACCCGCTAGTGCTGCTGCTGCGCCCGCCATGTGTACGATGCCTGAACCTGCAAAGTCACTGAATCCCGCTTCAGATAGGAAACCTCCGCCCCAAGTCCAGTAGCCTTCCATTGGGTAGATAAACGCTGTCAGTACCGCAGAGAAGATAAGGAATGACCAAAGCTTCATACGCTCAGCAACCGCTCCTGATACTACAGACATCGCTGTAGCAACGAAAACTACTTGGAAGAAAAAGTCAGATTCAAGTGAATGATCCGCGCCCTCTCCTTGTGTACCAATCAAGGCACCAAATGATGGTAGCCAACCACCTTCGCCGTTATCGACATACATGATGTTGTAGCCAACGACTAAATAGGTGGTACATGCGATCGCGTACAAGCAGACGTTCTTAGTTAGAATTTCTGTCGTGTTTTTTGAGCGAACAAGACCCGCCTCCAACATTGCAAAACCTGCGGCCATCCACATAACCAACGCACCTGAAATGAGGAAGAAAAAGGTGTCTAGTGCGTAACGTAACTCTGTTACTGTTGTCGTTAATTCCATCGTATTATCTCCAGTCCTTTGAATTCTTAAAGTGCTTCAACGTCCATTTCACCCGTACGGATGCGAACCGCCTGACTCAGGTCATAGACAAAAATCTTGCCGTCACCGATTTTTCCCGTGTGCGCAGCTTTAGATATCGCCTCAATGACGCGGTCTACATTTTCTGCCTGTGTCGCTATCTCTAACTTTACCTTTGGTAGGAAGTCGACTTGATATTCCGCACCACGATAAAGCTCGGTGTGTCCTTTCTGACGGCCAAAGCCTTTCACTTCTGAAACCGTCATCCCTTCGATACCGACATCAGCAAGCGCTTCTCGAACATCGTCTAATTTAAATGGTTTGATAATCGCGTTTATAAGTTTCATTGCATCCTCTCTGAAGCTGTCATCCTTTTTGTTATTAAGTAATCCAAGCTGCGTGCCAAGTTTTTAAGCTGTTGATAATTAATGAAAACACATAAAATCCATGACCTAATAACAAAAAAGGCGCACCATTTAGGTGCGCCTTGCTCACAATTTTAAGGCAAGCGTTCAATCGCTCACCATAGAAGTGCATTACTTGGTCGTCAGGAATGTTTTCCACTGTGCGATCAGATCTTCAAAGTCCTCAATACCGCAACTTGCCGTGCTTTCACTATCATAAAAGTCAAACTCACTATCACTGTCCATTTCCTGTCCATGAGCCAGCACGTTTTCTTGAACAATGACCTCATCGCCTTGAATACTCAGTGAGATCTCGGTTCCTTCAAGTTGGTGTTCCAGTTGAGGATTTAAGCGAGCGTTTTCGATCAAGCGTTCGACTTGTTCGATTTTCTGCCAGTCTTTACTGACTTCTTCTTGCAACCAGCGACCTACGATTTCATGCCCCATACTGGACTTAACATAGTATTCGCCCATGAGGGTATTTCTAATAAATTCAAATTCCATAGGACGCCTCTGTATATGCCACCAAACTTAATCGGCGGCAGTATACAGGGTCGAGAATCGAGAATCGAGAATCGAGAATCGAGAATCGAGAATCGAGAATCGAGAATCGAGAATCGAGAATCGAGAATCGAGAATCGAGAAAATTATGGCTTGTTAAGGGCTGGTTCTGTCAACACCTTGTGGAGGTAAGGTTCAATCACTTCACTACTCGCCCATCTCTCGAAGGGCGCAGCCCGCTCTCACAGTGAAGCATTCTCTGAGGGGAAGCCCGAAAAAAAGCGCCCACCTTGCGGTGGGCGCTTTCTCAGCAATTCAGTATTCCAGAGCTTGTTAAGCTGGCTCTTGGAAAATCACTGTATCTGCTTTTGCCGTGTACTGAGACATCTTATGGAAGTTCAAGTAACGGTATGTATCCGCTGCCGTTGCATCAATCTTAGATGCGTACTCTAAGTACTCTTCTTTCGTTGGGATACGGCCAAGAATCGCACCCACCGCAGAAAGTTCAGCAGAAGCTAGGTAAACATTCGCACCTGTACCTAGACGGTTCGGGAAGTTACGAGTCGACGTAGACATCACTGTCGACTTATCAGCAACACGTGCCTGGTTACCCATACATAGTGAACATCCCGGAGTTTCAATACGAACCCCAGCACGGCCAAAGATACCGTAGTAACCTTCTTCAGTTAGCTGATCCTTATCCATCTTAGTTGGTGGAGCAACCCACAGACGAGTGCTAAGAGAACCATTGAACTCTTCTAACATCTTACCCGCAGCACGGAAGTGACCAATGTTAGTCATACAAGAACCGATAAACACTTCTTGAATCTCAGTACCTTGGACGTCAGACAGTAGACGAGCGTCATCTGGGTCATTAGGAGCACATAGGATTGGCTGGTCGATGTCAGCAAGATCGATTTCGATAACGTGAGCGTACTCTGCATCAGAGTCAGCTGTCAGCAATTCAGGATTTGCTAACCACTCTTCCATCCCTTTAATACGACGCTCAATAGTACGTACATCACCGTAACCTTCCGCGATCATCCACTTAAGCATAGTGATGTTCGAGTTTAGGTACTCTTCGATAGACTCTTTTGAAAGCTTCACTGTACAGCCAGCTGCACTGCGCTCTGCCGAGGCATCAGAAAGCTCAAATGCCTGCTCTACAGATAGATGCTCAACACCTTCAATCTCTAGAATACGACCTGAGAATTCATTGATCTTACCTGCTTTTTCAACCGTCAATAGACCTTGCTGAATTGCGTAGTAAGGAATGGCATGTACTAGGTCACGTAGAGTGATACCTGGCTGCATTTCACCTTTAAAGCGAACCAAAATTGACTCTGGCATATCCAGTGGCATTACACCAGTCGCGGCTGCAAATGCAACAAGACCAGAACCTGCTGGGAACGAGATACCTAGAGGGAAACGAGTATGCGAGTCGCCACCTGTACCGACAGTATCAGGCAATAGCATACGGTTTAGCCATGAGTGGATAACACCGTCACCAGGACGTAGAGAGACACCACCACGGTTCATGATGAAATCTGGTAGCGTGTGGTGAGTGTTAACGTCAACAGGTTTCGGGTACGCAGATGTGTGACAGAATGACTGCATCACAAGATCCGCAGAGAAGCCAAGACACGCGAGGTCTTTTAGCTCATCACGCGTCATTGGGCCAGTTGTATCCTGTGAACCTACTGTTGTCATCTTAGGTTCGCAATACTGACCTGCGCGAACACCTTCAACGCCACACGCTTTACCAACCATCTTCTGAGCCAGCGTGTAGCCTTTAGTTGAAGCTGAAGGATCGACTGGCTTAGCAAACAAATCCGTTTCGCCTAAACCAAGCGATGCACGTGCACGGTTTGTTAGACCACGACCGATAATCAGAGGGATACGACCACCAGCGCGAACTTCATCCAGCAGAACTTTACCTAGCTCAAAGCTAGAAATTTCAACGCCATCTTTACGAACAACACCTTCATAAGGGTAGATATCAATCACATCACCCATGTTCATGTCTTGCACGTTCAGTTCGATAGGTAGTGCACCAGAATCTTCCATTGTGTTGTAGAAGATTGGGGCAATCTTACCACCCAGACACACGCCACCTGTGCGTTTGTTTGGTACATAAGGAATATCTTCACCCATAAACCAAAGCACAGAGTTTGTCGCTGATTTACGAGAAGAACCTGTACCAACAACGTCACCAACATAAGCAAGTGGGATGCCGTCTTTTTGTAGTTCTTCGATCTGGCTAATAGGACCAACGCTGCCTGGTTGATCTGGGTTGATACCTTCACGTTCCATTTTTAGCATCGCTTTTGCGTGCACTGGAATATCAGGACGAGACCAAGCATCTGGTGCTGGAGATAAGTCATCAGTGTTCGTTTCACCGGTAACTTTGAATACTTTAACAGTAATTTTTTCCGCTACTTTCTCTTTAGCCGTAAACCACTCAGCATCCGCCCAAGATTGTAGGACTTGCTTAGCTGAATCATTACCTGCTTTTGCTTTCTCTTCTACATCATAGAAAGCATCAAACATCAGTAGAGTATGAGAAAGCGCTTTAACAGCGATAGGAGCCAACTCAGCGTCATCTAGCAGCGAGACTAATGGCTCGATGTTGTAACCACCTTGCATAGTGCCAAGCAGCTCCGCCGCTTTTGCTTTGCTGACAAGTGGTGATGAAACCTCACCTTTAGTGATAGCGGTTAAGAAACCTGCTTTAACATACGCAGCTTCGTCTACACCTGGTGGGATACGGTTTTCTAGGAGGTCAAGAATAAACTCTTCTTCACCTTGAGGCGGGTTCTTCAGAAGTTCCACAAGGCCTGCAACTTGCTCGGCATCTAGTGGTTTAGGAACAACTCCTTCGGCAGCACGCTCTTCGACGTGTTTACGGTAGGCTTCAAGCACGACTTTTTCCTCTCATTGCGGTTCCTCCCTCTTATTGCTATTTGTTCAAAGAATAAGGGAGTGAACATCCTTGGAAACTTGGCTCTCCATGCCATATTTTTCATTCAATCTTGACTGAGAAACAGTGCCAGAGAGGCCAAACTGTGGGCGGTAGAATAGCAAATTTAACCTTAAATTAAAATCTCATCATTTTGACCAACATAGCAACTTAAGACTAAAGTTCTATGATTTTCACTGGTCAATCCCGCCTATTCCCATACTTTGAGAATGGCGGAAATGGACATATAAACACCAGAGCTACTTAAAGGTAGTACCGATAATTAGGTAGTATGAATCATAGTTATTTTCGGTACGCCCGTAGCCAAACATAACCGGCCCAATTGGTGAGTCAACCCCTGCAAATACAGAACCTGCGGTATACAAAGGTGCTTCGTTGATTTCGAGATCCGGATCAGACCAAACCCCACCATACTCAAGCGATGCACCGACATAAAACGGGGAGCTAAACAGGCCAAAGTCGTTGTCAAACCAGCGATAGCGGTAAACCACGCTACCAAACACTTTATTCTGACCAATTAAGCTGTTTCTTGGGACACCAGATAAGTTAAGAAAGCCACCAATCTCTTCAGGATCAATTGGCACCGAAGAATTCTTACTCTCTACAAAACCCAGATCGACATTTGCGACCAAAGTATGGCGTGAAAACGTATGTGCAGCGATCATTTTCGCTCCGATTTCATACGATGTGTCTTCAACTCTCTGGTTCTCAACCAACACACTATCACCGACGCTTTTGTCGTGTGAGACGAGATAATTGAGATCCAAGTAAAAACCAGAGCGCGGAAAACTGTAGTTGTCGAGAGTATCAATCCGATAGTTCGCAAACGCCCCTAAGCGATGAAACGCAACATCACCAAAACTAGGTAAAGTCGAGAGTGTGCTCTTGCCATCGGTGTACCTTACCCCTGCCATGAAACGTCGCCACAAGGTATCTTGATAACCAATCGCCCACTGGCTAACCCACTCAGTATACGCAACTGGTACGTAATTCTTGGTTGCCTCTAGGCTTGTATCATCAAAGCCAGTCACTGGCGCATTACGTTTTTCATTGCTGTACGTGAGAGCTAACGTTGTAAAGGTCTTTTGGCTCGAAAAGAATGGCGAGAAAAACTCCGCTTCGATGAGCTTATCTGTGCCGATTTCAAAGTTGGTTCTCAACTCTGATCCATGGGAGTTGAGGTTGGTAAAATTGGTCGACACACCAATGGAATACTGGCTGTCTGTTGAGAAATCATCCTCAAGGAAAAAACGGAAGTTTACATAGTTTGGCCCCCAAGACTTCTCATCAACATCAACGATCAGGGTATCTTGCCCATCGACTTCATCATAGCGATAAGTCACTAGTTCAAAACGGTCTAAAGCGTAAAGATCTTGGATACTTTTCTCTACCTGATCCAAGGTGTACCGCTTACCTGCTTCAAGCTCAAGACGGTTTTCAAGAAGGGTGTCTGTATAGTGGGTGTTATTATTGATGACCACTTTATCAACGGTAATTTCATCACCATATCGCAGTTCACGTCGGACATTCTGTTTCTGTTCAATATAGTGTTGATAGTCTGCCGTGGATAAGCTCAGTTTCTGCAACTCTGCTTTCCTCGCCATCGTTGCCTGATAACCTTTTTCAAATGCCTGCGGCATTTTATCAAACTCAGTGGTCTCCATATCGCCAACATCAGGCTGCAAGAAAAAGTCTTTGTCTGTCAGTAATTCAGCCTGACGAGCTGTCGTACTGCGGACCAAATAGTTGGAGAGTTGGTCTGCCACCGTTAGGAACGTGGTGAAGTCTTCTTCATTTTTGTATTCCGTACCGATATCAACCGCGATAACAATATCAGCCCCCAAGTCACGCGCAACGTCTACTGGCATATTGTTCGTCACGCCACCATCCACCAACATCTGACCATTGAGTTGGTAAGGAGGCAGTGCGCCGGGAACCGACATACTGGCCATCATGGCATCAACCAGATAGCCCTGACTGATCACAACTGGTTTCAGTTCAATAATATCGGTCGCGACAGAACGGTAGGGAATGGCGAGATCATCAAAAGAATCAAACGGAGGTAAATTGCCCGTCGTTTCACGGAGCAATTTAAGCATTCCCTGCCCCTGCACGATCCCACGACTAGCTCGAACCTCCCCCCAGCGTAAACCAAGGTCAGTGGTTAACTGATATCTATCTTCGTATTCCTTGTCCTGTACTTTTCGCTGACTGCGGTCGACTCGATCTCGATAACCACTGTTCCAGTCAACGGTATCAATGAAAGACTCGATTTCATCGGCGCTCATACCGGTCGCATACAAGCCCCCTACATAAGAGCCCATACTGGTACCAGTGATTACATCAACAGGCACCCTTAGTTCTTCAAGCGCTTTTAGCACACCAATATGCGCTGCGCCTTTCGCGCCTCCACCGGCTAAAACAACTGCTACTTTGGGCCGCGTATCAGGTTGCGGCTCTGTCTGTGCTATCGCATTAAAGGCAACGCTTCCAAACAAGCATAATAGGAGGCCTGCTAATTTTTTCACGATACAAATCCCTTTCTACAGTGGTTCTAACGTTTATACTGACAGACTTAATCAGCGTAAAGTACTAATATTCAACACCATGCGTGTTACCAACTAAATAATTTCTGTAACCATTGTTTAGGCTGGCTATCACACTGCTGCTTCATTGCGCCATTGATGTCCCACACTGGCAATGTGAACTCGTTTCCACAATCCAAATCCAGACTACCCTGAGCCGTTTTAGCAAAACCAAGCGTACTGATTCCCTGAGGCCAAGGTAGGGTTAACTTTTCAGGAATACGGTGCTCTAGGTACTCAGCGTAAACTCGCAATGCACCACTTGAACCAGTTAACTTCGTCGGTTTGTTGTCATCTCGGCCTAACCAAATCGTGGTCACTTCTCGCCCATCGACGCCGACAAACCAACTGTCTCGAGTATCGTTACTGGTTCCGGTTTTTCCTGCTAACGCCGCCCAGCCAAACTGGCTGTTGAGATGACGCCCAGTTCCTTCCAAGACGCCTCGCTTCATTGCGTATGTCGTTAACCACGCGGCCTGCTGATCAACGGTTTGTGACACTTTCGGTAATGACTGGTACAGCACATTCCCTTCCAAATCAATCACGGAGCGCAAGGCTGACAGCTGAGCTTGTTTTCCCGAGTTAGTCAGCGTTTGGTACATCTGCGCGACTTGAAATGGCGTTAACGTAAATGAACCAAGAAACATCGACGGAACCGGACGAATTTCATTCTTGTCTACGCCAAGTTTTTCCAACGTGTTAACCACATTGGCGATACCAACCTGCATCCCTAGCTCGACCGTAGGTACATTGAGCGACTTAGCTAAAGCGATATACAAAGGCACATCACCACGGAACTGACGGTCATAATTTCTAGGCGACCAGACATCACCTTTACTGCCTTTCAAGCTAATCGGCTTATCGTGCAGCGTCGTGGCCAGATTGTATTTCTCTGGTTGTTCCAATGCCGTGAGATAAACCGCAGGCTTGGCTAATGAACCAATTTGTCGGCTGGCATTCAGAGCTCGGTTGAAGCCATCGTAACCGGTTCGTTTCCCTCCGACCATGGCTCGTATTTCCCCTGTGTGCCTGTCAACAGCGACAGCTGCGCCTTCAAGAGATTTACCCGCCACATCAGCAAGTTGCGGAATTTTCTTTGCGATTGCTCGTTCAAGTTCTTGCTGAGAAACAGGATCCAATGATGTAAATACACGTAAGCCGATATCTGACTGAAATGCATCCCCAGCCTTCTGTTCTAGTTCAATCTTCAACTGCTGAAAATAAGCGGGTTGGCGGCTGGCAATTTTCGGATTGTCCTGAATATCAAGGGGGCGACTTGCCGCCATATCATACTGTTCTGCCGTGAGAATGTTTTGCTGCATCATTAGGCGTAACACTAAATCTCGACGCTCTTTCGCACGCTCAGGAAAGCGCACCGGATTGTAGTAGGAAGGACCTTTTACCATGCCCACCAGCAGAGCAAGCTGGTCAATGCGCAGTTCTTGGATCGGCTGACCAAAGTAAAGTCGCGAAGCAAGACCAAAGCCATGAATCGCCTCGCCGCCACTTTGACCGAGATAAACCTCGTTCAGATACGCCTCTAGTATGCGATCTTTGCTGTAGCGATAATCCAGAATCAAAGCAATGTAGGCTTCTCGAACTTTACGCCATAAGGTTCGATCACTGGATAGAAAAATATTCTTGGCCAACTGCTGAGTCAGAGTACTGCCACCCTGCACAGTTCTGCGCGCCTTTACGTTAGCAACCATCGCTCGTGCAATCGCAACAGGCGAAACGCCATCATGTTGGTAAAAGTTGCGATCTTCTGTGACGAGTAGGGCATCCACCATGACTTCTGGGAACTGGTCTCGACGCAAAAACAGTCGCTGTTCATCGTGGTTTTTCTCCAACATACCAAGCATTTTCGGCTCAATACGTAAGTAGCCTAAATCGCCTTTCTTTTCTAGTGATTGAATGCGCTCTAGCTGGCTTGAAGAGAAATGGAGCATCACATGACGATCAGGCTCTGGACCATCACTAAATTCAAATGGTCGACGAATCACTTCAATTTTTGTCGAAGAAGAAGAGTACTCGCCAGGGTAGCGAGGTTGGCGGACTTTGCGGTAATTGAGCACGTCTAACTCATTGCGCACTTCTTGAATAGTAATATCTTCACCCGGAGCCAAGTTAAGGATTCGCGCATAAACCACAGTAGGCAAATCAAATAATTGCCCTTCAAAGCGTTGTTTCACCACACTATCTAGATAGATACCAACAAACAGCAACAAAGCGAAGCCAGCTAAGCCGACCTTCCAGCTAATGCCCCATAATGTTTTCAGCCACCTACGTTGGGGCGGCTTACTAGGCTTACGCTGAGGCGATTTCGCGCTTCGTTTACCAGATGGCTTCTTGGCGGTTGTGGATGCTTTTGCCTTACTGGTTGTGGTGGTATTTTTCTTGGTCATGAGTTCAATTGTCGTTTTGTTTTCGTTGTCGCTACATGGTTAGCGGGATCATCAGGCCAAACGTGTTTGGGGTAGCGACCTTTCATCTCTTTTTGCACTTCGATATAAGCACCCGCCCAAAAGCTAGCAAGATCTCGGGTCACTTGCAGAGGTCGCTGCGCCGGAGAGAGTAGTTCCAAAACTAAACGCTTCCTGCCCTGTGCTATTTCTGGAGAAGCCTGCTCACCAAATACTTCTTGCATTCGTACTGATAACACGGGCTCCTGACCTTGCTGATAGCGAATTTTTTTCTTGCTGCCTGTCGGCAACTGGTAATGCGTTGGTAGCCATTTATCAATGTCTTGGTTCAGTGGCCAACCTAAATACGCCAATAACGCCGCTTCTAATTCGACTTTGCTTAGCGCTTTAACCGATCCAATCCCATTGAGATATGGTTCTAACCACTGCTCTAAATTGTCTAACAGCGCGTTGTCTGTTAACTCGGGCCACGCTTGCTCTGGCAACCATTCTTGACCGCAACGCACTCTTTCCAGTAACTCAAGGCTGTGTGGCGTCCAATTTAATACCGAAAGACCGTTACGACGAATGAAATTAAGTAAAGCTTGCGTCATTTTTTCGCGAGGTGGTTCAGGCAACGCTTTCCTCTCTACCACTAAGCGACCAAGTTTACGCTGTTGTTCAGCAATAAGTCGCCCTTTCTGCTCATCCCAGTCAACAACCTCCTGCTCCACAAACAGATCGGGAAAGAGATTGTGTAAAACAAACATATCCAGTTCGACAGCAGAATAAATCATTGAAGAGTCAGACTGGCTGCGCATCAGGTCAATAACCACCAAATACTCACTTGCAGCTAGCTTTTCAACCTCTTGCAGTTCAGCACCATGTCCATTGGCAAGAATAAATCGTCCCTGCTGATGACTTCTCGCTTGGGCGATTCGATCAGGAAACGCGGTGGCCAACAAAGGAGCCACCAGTGACTCATCAAGCGCCGCGAGTTCAAACCGACACCCAAGTCTATTGGCAAGCGTATTTGCACGTTGTAGAACGACTTTCTGTCGGCTATGGCGGCCTTCTTTTAAGCGATGAACACTATGTATAAAGTTAATCGTGTTTCGCTCAGCGTCTTCCAACAGTGCGACAACAGCAATTGCTGTCGCCAGTGAATGCTCGGCTCGGGCAATAAGGCTTGCCATTCTTGGATCTAATCCTAATTTTGCAGCCAGTGAGCCCGATTCCGTCAGTTGGCCTTTTTCATCCAATAAGTTGAGCTGACGCAATAGCCCTTTTGCCTGACTGATTGCGCTCGAAGGCGGCACATCCAGCCAGCTTAATTCCGCAGGGTTCTGGGTTCCCCACTGAGCCAACTCTAAAACTAAATTTGATAAGTCGGAATGAAGAATCTCAGCTTGGGGAACGTAAGGCTGTTGCGCAAGTTGAGCTTCGCTGTAAAGGCGGACACAAATACCCGATTCGATACGTCCCGCACGTCCTGCTCTCTGCTCTGCCGAAGATTGGGAAATACGAACTTGCTGGAGCCTTGTAATACCACTTTTCAAATCAAATTTGGCTACTCGCTCCAACCCTGAATCGACCACCAGTCTGATCCCTTCGATTGTCAGGGAGGTTTCAGCAATATTGGTCGCTAACACCACTTTTCTTTTACCTTGTTGACAAGGTTCGATAGCGGCTTGCTGCTTTGCAAAATCTAACTGACCATATAATGGACAGACCTGAATATCGTCGGCGAGGTTATGCAAACGCTCTTCAACGCGTTTGATGGCAGAGACCCCCGGTAAAAACGCAAGTAAAGAGCCGGTTTCTTTCGCCATAAGAGAGGTAATCTGTTTGGCCATCAGATCCTCGAGTCGCTCATTTGGTTTCGCTGACTGATAACGATACTCAACAGGGTAGCTTCGCCCATGAGATTCAATATAGGTCGCAAGGGGAAGCAATTGACTTAACGCATTTTGGTCTAATGTTGCAGACATCACGACCAGTTTAAGATCTTCACGCAGTGCATCCTGAATTTCCAAACAGAAAGCCAGCGCAGTGTCTGCATGGATACTGCGCTCATGGAATTCATCAAAAATGATCAAATCGATACCCGTTAACTCCGGATCCGATTGAATCATTCGCGTCAGAATCCCTTCCGTCACCACTTCTAACTGAGTATTCGTACTCGTTTTGTTCTCGCCTCGAACACGATAACCCACCCGTTGCCCCACACTTTCATCCAATTGGTTAGCCAAATAACGGGCGATATTGCGTGCTGCAAGCCGTCTTGGTTCCAACATGACCATTTTTCCTTCCACCGCTCGTTCGAGAAGCAGTTGCAAAGGAAAATAGGTCGATTTACCGGCTCCTGGAGCAGCTTTAAGGATCAATTGCGAGCTTGAGCGAATACCAGAGAGTAAATCTGGCATCACGCCTTGAATAGGCAGTTGTGACAATGGGAAGGCCTTATGGTGTAATAATGCAAATATTGTACATAAATCCAGTTGTAAATGAAGTTTGAACCTATACTTGAGCCTGCTGTCCTCATTAGGCGCTATAAACGCTTTTTAGCGGATATCACTTTACCTGATGGTAGTGAACGAACCATTCACTGCGCCAACACTGGTGCTATGACGGGTTGCGCCACTCCGGGAAATAAAGTTTGGTACTCGACCTCAGACAATCCTAAACGCAAGTACCCAAATAGTTGGGAGTTGAGTGAGACGCAAGCGGGTCATCGCATCTGCATTAATACCGCTCGCGCTAACCAATTAGCAGTCGAAGCGATAAAGTCTGGGGTGATAACTGAACTTCAAGAGTACGACCAACTTCAAACTGAAGTAAAATATGGCAATGAAAATAGCCGGATTGATATCTTGCTCAACGCTAAAAATAAACCAAAATGCTATATAGAGGTAAAAAGCGTCACCTTATTGGATAAGGATAAATTAGGCCAAGGCTATTTCCCTGATGCAGTGACCACTAGAGGTCAAAAACATTTGAGAGAGCTGGCTCAGATGGCTCAAAATGGAAGCAGAGCTGTACTTTTATTCACTGTTTTACATTCAGGTATTGAAAAAGTATCTCCTGCCCACCATATAGACGCCGACTATTCACAATTACTTAAATATGCACAAGAACAAGGGGTGGAAATCCTGTGCTATAAAGCACAACTTTCACACCATGAGATAAAGCTGGTTAAGGCGCTAGATTTCAGCCATTAACAAACAAAAGTGATGTAACCTTCACATTGACAGTAAGTTTACTCACCAGTATTTGCCTCAAAAGGTTATTTTTGCTATAGATACTCGCCTTAAAATAAACTGCAAGCGCAGTTGACTAGGTGTTAGTAGGAGATGCTGCATGCCAGAATCAAAGAAAAAAGCGCTAGGCATCCTAGCCATTGCAGGGGTTGAGCCATACCAAGAGAAAGCAGGTGAAGAATACATGTCACCTGAGCAGATGGCTCATTTTACAAAAATTCTGTCCGCTTGGCGCAACCAGCTCAGGGAAGAAGTTGATCGCACTGTACACTACATGCAGGATGAAGCAGCAAACTTTCCAGATCCAGTTGACCGCGCGTCTCAGGAAGAAGAGTTCAGCTTAGAACTACGCAACCGTGATCGTGAGCGTCGTCTAATCAAGAAAATTGAAAAAACTCTTAATAAGATTGAAGAAGATGATTTTGGCTTCTGTGAATCTTGTGGCGTTGAAATCGGTATCCGTCGTTTAGAAGCACGCCCAACGGCTGACCTTTGTATTGACTGTAAAACTCTTGCAGAAATCAAAGAGAAGCAAATGCAAGGCTAATTACGGCTTTGTTATGACTACTGAAGGGAGCCTTGGCTCCCTTTTTGGTTTGTTATACCTATTAGCGCAATAATACTATGAGTTACATCGGTCGCTTCGCCCCATCCCCTTCAGGACCTCTTCATTTTGGTTCACTGATCGCTGCGCTTGGCAGTTACTTTCAAGCAAAATCTAACCAAGGTAAATGGCTAGTTCGAATTGAAGATTTAGATCCCCCACGCGAAATGCCGGGCGCTAGCCGCCTGATTTTGGAAACGCTGGAGGCGTACCACCTTCACTGGGATGGAGAGGTCGTTTACCAAAGTCAACGTCATTCACTTTACCAACAACAGATTGATCGTTGGTTAGACTCTGGCCAAGCGTATTTTTGCCATTGCACACGCAAGCAAATTAAAGAGTTAGGTGGCTTTTACACCGGTACTTGCCGCGATCTTAAACTCACTAATGGTGAACAATGTGCCGTTCGTCTGCAAATGTCTCATCCCGTGTATCAGTTTGAAGATAGACGCCACGGTATACTCAACATTCCAACTGCTCTGGCAGATGAAGATTTTATTATAAAGCGAAGAGATGGCTTATTTGCGTACAACCTTGCTGTAGTATTAGATGATATTGACCAAGGGGTGACGGAAGTCGTCAGAGGGGCAGATCTGATTGAGCCAACCGGAAGACAAATCAGCTTATATCAAATGCTTGATGCTAAACCTGTAAACTATTTGCATCTGCCTTTAGCGCTTGATAATAATGGACAAAAATTGTCCAAACAAAATCATGCGAAAGCCATTGATAACCAAAATCCTAAGCCAGCACTCATCGATGCTATGACATTCTTAGGGTTTGATATTGATGAAGAAATTAGTACTGCGAGCTTAGATGAAATCATCCTTTGGGGGATAGAGAATTGGCACTTATCACAACTGCCTTCATCGACTGAGATCACACCAATATTCTCAAACCGCTCGCTGTAAGCTATTATTAGCCGCAAATTCGCCCCTTATGGGCCTAAGAAATTAAACTCAAGCAAGGTTGGCTTGACCAATTATTGCCATATGCACATGAATAAAAACGATTATACACCCAGCGAAACAGGAAAATTTTCTGAGCTCGCTCTAAATATTATTACTCGCCAAGAGCACAATATCTCGCGCAAACAGATCAGTGATAATGCATTGAAGGTGCTATACCGTCTTCATGGTGCAGGCTTCGACGCATATCTTGTCGGAGGCGGTGTTCGAGACTTGCTGCTTTCTCAGCAGCCGAAAGATTTCGACATCGCGACCAATGCAACCCCTGAACAAATCAGACAGCTTTTTAAAAACTGCCGTCTCATTGGCCGCCGTTTCCGCCTGGCGCATATTATGTTTGGTCGCGACATTATCGAAGTGGCGACCTTCCGAGGCCACCACCAAGAACCTAGTAAAAACGTTTCTCAGCAATCAAAAGAAGGTATGCTTTTGCGTGACAACGTCTATGGCACCATAGATGAAGATGCTGAACGCCGCGACTTTACCGTCAACGCAATGTATTACAACATCGGCGATTACTCTATCCACGATTACGCACGTGGTATCGAAGATTTAGAGGATAAACTCATTCGCCTGATTGGTGATCCTGATACCCGTTACCGCGAAGATCCAGTGCGTATGCTGCGTGCGATCAGGTTCGCGGTAAAACTGGACTTCGATATTGAAGAAGACACCGCAGCTCCGATAGAAGAACTGGCAACATTACTGCAAGAGATCCCTGCTGCACGACTCTATGAAGAGTCCCTTAAAATGCTTCAGTCTGGCCATGGCCTAGAAACTTATCATCTGATGCGTGAATACAACCTTTTTCAACAGCTTTTCCCGACCATTGCTGAGTTCTTCACTGAAGATTACTCATCGCAAACTGAGCAAATGCTGGATCTCGTGCTCGATTCTACTGATCAGCGTATCGAAGAAGGTAAACGCATCAACCCTGCATTTATGTTTGCAGCCATGCTGTGGTATCCACTGCAAGAGAAAGCCAAACAGCTGATGGAAAAGCGCAATCTCTCGTTCTACGACGCGATAATGGAAGCAAGCAACTTTGTACTTGATGATCAAGTTCGAACAATTGCGATCCCACGCCGCCACACCGCAACTATCCGCGAAATTTGGCAGCTCCAGCTCCGTATGCCACGTCGTAATGGCAAACGCGCATTCCGTCTAATGGAACTTAACAAGTTCCGTGCTGGCTACGACTTCCTCGAAATGCGAGGTGAAGTGGAACAAGGTGAAACCGCACAGTTAGCCAAATGGTGGGAAACGTTCCAGAACGCTGGTCGCAATATGCGCCAAGCTATGGTGGCAGATCTTGACGCTTCAATCGAAGGTCAACCTAAACAGCGCCGCCGTAAGAACTACCGCAAGAAGAAGCCTAAGGCATAACAATGATCACTGTTTTTATCGCACTAGGAAGTAATCTTAGTGATCCTGTCTCTCAAGCTAATGCGGCAATTGATGCCTTAAAACAACTCCCTAAGTCCGAGTTTATCCAAACCTCATCGCTGTACAGCAGTACACCGATGGGGCCTCAGGATCAACCTGACTACATCAACGCAGTTGTCGAAATTAAAACCGAATTAACGCCTCTTGAACTACTCGATTGCACACAAACAATTGAACTAGAGCAAGGGCGTGTCCGTAAAGAAGAACGCTGGGGCCCAAGAACCTTAGATCTCGATTTGATTCTTTATGGCAATGAGGTGATTGATTCCGAGCGTTTGGTCGTTCCTCATTATGGAATGAAAGAGCGTGAATTCGTGCTCTACCCGCTCGCAGAAATCGCACCAAATTTAACCCTCCCATGTGGGACCAGACTGGAAGACTTACTTAAAGTCGTTGAGCAAAACGGTCTGCGTATTTGGCAATCATAGCCAACTCCTATAAGGAAAAATCATGAAAAAAATTACTATTAGCGACTTGATGAAATGGAAGCAAGAAGGTCGTAAATTTGCCACTTCTACCGCTTACGATGCGAGCTTTGCTCAGTTATTTGAAAGCCAAGAGATGCCGGTGCTGCTAGTCGGTGACTCACTAGGAATGGTTTTACAAGGCACTCGTGACACACTACCAGTGACTGTCGATGATATTGCCTACCACACGCGCTGTGTGCGTGCTGGCAGCCCAAACTGTCTACTAATGGCTGATATGCCATTTATGAGCTATGCCACGCCTGAACAAGCTTGTGAGAGCGCGGCTGCTTTAATGCGTGCTGGCGCCAATATGGTCAAAATTGAAGGTGGCGACTGGTTAGTCGACACAGTGAAAACACTCACAGAGCGTGCCGTTCCTGTCTGTGCACACCTCGGTCTGACGCCACAGTCAGTCAACATCTTTGGTGGCTTCAAAGTTCAAGGTCGTGAGCAAGACAAAGCGGATCGCATGGTACGTGATGCACTTGCACTACAAGAGGCTGGGGCTCAAATCATCCTACTTGAGTGTGTACCGCAAGAACTTGCAGCGCGCATCACCGAAGTGTGTGAAGTACCAGTGATCGGCATCGGTGCGGGTAATGTGACTGACGGTCAGATCTTAGTGATGCACGATATGTTCGGCATTTCAGCTAACTACATGCCAAAATTCTCGAAAAACTTCCTTGCTGAAACGGGTGATATGCGCAGCGCTGTCGCTAAGTACAAGCAAGATGTTGAAAGCGGTGCCTTCCCTGACGAAGCACATACAATCGCCTAAGGAATGATAGCCATGCAAACTTTTGCTGAAATTTCCGCTCTGCGTGAGCAAATCAAACAGCACAAACGTGATGGCCGCAAAGTTGCGTTTGTACCAACTATGGGTAACCTCCATGAAGGTCACCTTACGTTAGTCCGTAAGGCTCGCGAGAATGCGGACATCGTTGTTGTTAGCATCTTCGTAAACCCAATGCAGTTTGATCGTGCTGATGACCTCAACAACTATCCACGCACGTTAGATGATGACTTAAGCAAGTTAACGGCCGAAGGCGTTGATTTGGTCTTTACCCCGACTCCAGAGATTATCTACCCACTGGGAATTGAGAATCAGACCACTGTTGAAGTTCCTGTGCTATCTAATATTCTTGAAGGTGCGTCTCGTCCAGGGCATTTCCGTGGCGTCGCGACCGTTGTAACCAAATTATTCAATATCGTCCAACCCGACGTTGCTTGTTTTGGTGAAAAAGACTTCCAGCAACTCGCCATTATTCGCAAAATGACTGAAGACTTGGCTCTGGATACCGAAATCATTGGCGTACCAACCGTTCGTGAAATGGATGGACTGGCAATGAGCTCACGCAATGGCTTACTCACGATTGACGAACGCCAACGAGCCCCTGTTCTGGCACGTACGATGCGTTGGATCAGTAGCGCCATTCGTGGTGGCCGCGATGACTACGCGTCTGTAATTGAAGATGCCAGCGATCAGTTACGCGCTGCCGGGCTACACCCAGATGAAATCTTCATTCGCGACGCCCGTACACTTCAAGTGGTATCCGCTGAAACCACGCAGATCGTTATCTTGATGTCTGCGTTCTTAGGTAAAGCACGCCTGATTGATAATCAAGTGGTGGAAATCTCAGTTGAGAGCAAAGAAGAAGATCCGTCTGAATCGACTTCGATCTCGGCGGAATAACTAAATCTCCCCCCAAAAAAAGGGTTGGCATTTAAGCCAACCCTTTTTTGTTATCTTACTCTTTAGCTTCTCAAGCCAATTCCTCGTGTCACTAGATAATGTGCAACGCCGTATAGCAGGACGACAAAAACACCAAGAACACTGAATGAAGTGACTATACCGACATCAGAGACACCGAGAAAGCCATAACGGAATGCGTTTACCATGTAGACAATTGGGTTGATCTTCGACACCCCCTGCCAAAACTCTGGTAGCAAGCTGATGGAGTAAAATACACCACCAAGATAGGTCAGTGGAGTCAACACAAAGGTTGGAATGATCGAAATATCGTCGAAGGTTTTAGCATAGACCGCATTGATCAAACCGCCCAATGCAAAGACTACTGAGGTCATAAATACCGTTGCGATGATAATGCCCCAGTGATCAACTTGGAGATCAACAAAGAACAATGACACAAAAGTAACGATCGTACCAACCAATAAACCACGCACGACCCCGCCCATCACAAAGCCTAAAATGATCACATAATTTGGTACTGGCGCGACCAACAACTCTTCTATATTTCTCTGAAACTTCGCACTAAAGAAAGAGGAGGCCACGTTAGAATATGAGTTGGTAATCACCGACATCATGATCAATCCCGGGACGATATATTCCATATAGCTGAAACCATTCATTTCACCAATTCGCGAACCAATTAGGCTACCGAAAATGATGAAGTACAAGGTCATCGTAATGGCGGGTGGCACCAGTGTTTGTACCCAGATACGAGTAAAACGGTTAACCTCTTTAGTCAGCAGGCTACAAAATGCAGTCCAATATAAATGATACATATTATTGGCTCCCCTCTCGTACAATACTGACAAACAACTCTTCAAGACGATTGGCTTTGTTACGCATCGACAGCACCTTAATACCCTGCTCCGATAGCTGAGAAAATATGCCATTCAATCCCTGAGTTTTCTCTATTTCGATCTCCAACGAGTCATTAGAAAAAATCTGACTCTTCACACCCTGCAATTCTGGTTGTGCCGAGCCTTCTTCAAGATCAAGAATAAATGTCTCCACATCCAGTTTGCTCAGTAGCGCCTTCATGGTGGTGTTTTCGATCAGTTCACCTTTATTGATGATCCCAATGTTACGGCACAACATTTCAGCTTCTTCTAGATAGTGAGTCGTTAGAATGATAGTGATCCCCTGCTCTTGATTGATTTCTTTCAGGAACTCCCACATTGAACGGCGTAGTTCAATATCGACACCCGCAGTAGGTTCATCCAGAATCAATAGCTGAGGTTCGTGCATAAGAGCCCTAGCGATCATTAAACGTCGCTTCATCCCGCCAGACAAATTTCGTGAACGTTCGCTACGTTTTTCCCACAGATCGAGCTTAGATAAATACTTTTTTGCTCTCTCTTTGGCTACGGATTTTGACACACCATAGTAACCAGCCTGCTGAAGCACTATCTGTTCAACGGTTTCAAACTGGTTAAAATTGAATTCTTGTGGCACAAGACCGAGGTGCTGTTTGGCTAGCTCAAGATCTTTATCAATATCAAAGCCAAACACTTTTACCTGACCAGAACTCTTATTAACCAAAGATGATATGACTCCGATCGTGGTCGATTTTCCGGCACCATTTGGACCGAGTAAGGCGTAAAAATCACCTTTTCTGACATTTAAGCTAATGCCTTTTAGCGCTTCAAGTCCCCCCGCGTAAGTCTTGCGGAGCTGCTCAATTTCTAATGCATACATAAGTTACGACTGCCATTGCTTTGCGTATTCGAAATTCAGTTTATCGTTGAATGACGATGATTACAATTAAACCTTTCGAATATTTTGGAAATAATATTTACCTAACTTAGCCACAAATAAAAACGCCACCGAACGAGGTCGGTGGCGCTTTTTTACTCTAAAACATCAGACTTATATCGCTTCGTCCTGATGTTCATCACTTCCCACATGCTTCACTGCGGCTTTTAATGCTTCATAGCGGAATTTATAAGTGTTCCCTTCAGGCACTAAGTCAATGACGTGGAATTTATCCAATTGTTGGCGTGTCTGTTCATTCGGACATAGCAAGTAAACCTGACATTTAGCATCCAATGCGTCCTTGATAGCGTTTTCCAGTGCCAGTCCCACCGTAACATCAATCATTGGTACATCGGTCAAGTCTAGGATCATGACTTCATAATCAGAAATGCTGCTATGTTGACGCGAAATTGCCTTAGATACACTGAAAATCATCGGTCCAGACAAGTAGAAAAAGAGAACCTTACCATTCGCTTTATCCAACAAGCCTCGTTCACTGTCGGTTAAAGGCACATCATCTTCATCTGCATCACTGATGGCTTTCACTTGTCTTGCTTGCTCACGGCTTAAACGCTCAATAATAATAATATTGGAGATAAATACACCCAGTCCGACAGCTGCAATCAAATCAACGAATACAGTCAGCAGCATGACACCGTACATGATCGCCATACCAGAAAAACTGACTTTGTGCGCGCGTTGGATAAAACTCCAATCTAAGATATTGAAACCGACATAGACGGCAATACCGGCTAGCACCGCCATTGGAATTGGCTCAGTCAAACCACCCGCGACAAGAACCACCAGTGCCAACACCAGAGCACGAATCACACCAGATAACGGAGAGCGTGCACCAACTTGGATGTTGGTAACCGTTCCCATTGTTGCCCCTGCACCAGGCAGAGCGCCAAACAGACCTGAGATCATGTTTGCCAAACCTTGGCCACGAAGCTCTTTATCTGAGTCATGTTCTTTACGCGTTAAGGAGTCACCAATGACCGCTGTCAGCAAGGTGTCAATACAGCCTAAAGTACCCAGCACTAAGGCATCGATCACCATCTCAGTAAACATCGCCGAATCAATCTGAGGGATCACTAAAGAAGGCAGTCCTGCTGGGATCTCACCAATACGACGGATGGCATCGGTATCAAATAGAATGACGGAAAGTAAGGTCACAACGATCAGTGCGACTAATTGAGCTGGAACATACTTACGATAATGTTTAGGAAAGAAGAACAGAATCGCTAGGGTTAGCAAACCAAGAAACAGCTCGCTAAATCTCATGTTAGCAACCGTTTCTGGCAACGCAGAAAGCGTTCCCATGACGCCACCGGATGGGGCGGCATGACCGAGTAGTGGAGAGAGTTGGAGAATAATTAATATAACGCCAATTCCCGACATAAAGCCAGATATCACGCTATATGGCATTAAAGTGACATATTTTCCAAGCTTCAACGTACCGAGTAAAATTTGGAATGCACCTGCCATCATGACAACAGTAAACGTCATTGCCATACCGGTTTCTGGGTACTTCGCCACCATACTGGTGAGTACCGCTGTCATGATAACCGTCATAGGACCGGTAGGTTCAGAGATCAGCGTGTTTGATCCACCAAACAAGGCCGCAAATAAGCCGACCATGATGGCCCCCCAAAGGCCAGCCTCCGCACCCGCTCCTGAAGCGACACCGAAAGCAAGTGCTAACGGTAAAGAAATAATGGCGGTTGTCACACCACCAAACAAATCCCCTCTGAGATTTATATCTTCAAAACGACTCGCGAACACAACTTTGCTCCATGCTTATTACTCAACATTACCCACAGACACCGTCTATGGTGACGCCACTGTGGTTATGTATTGGCATTACAACGTCTTACTCTAAAGTCACATCAATCTATGGTCGTTCTTAGACGGCATAACCTTAGAATTTGTAGGCAAAAATGACGCCAAATGCTGCGAAATAACGCTATTTACATCATCTTATCAAATGTTATCGAGTAGAGATAAGTGTTAATCGCATCCTATAACTCATACTTTATAACCATTTGTTAGGATAACGACTAAGTTTATGATTTTTGGCGCTCAAACACGTCAGATGAGTACATTTTTGGCCAATTTAACTAGGAAGGAAATTGTAACATTGTGTATAGTGGTGCAAGTATATTTTAAAGGTTGTGAAGAAATGCCGGAAATTAAACAGCTATTTAAAAACAATTCCAAATGGTCAGAATCGATTAAAGCAGAACATCCCGAGTACTTTGCGAAGTTAGAAGAAGGCCAAAGCCCAGACTTTCTTTGGATTGGTTGCTCAGATAGTCGCGTACCCGCAGAACGTCTTACCGGACTTTACTCGGGGGAGTTGTTTGTTCACCGAAATGTCGCCAATCAGGTAATACACACCGACCTTAACTGCCTCTCTGTCGTCCAATATGCCGTCGATGTGCTCAAAGTTAAGCACATTATCGTTTGTGGTCACTACGGTTGTGGTGGTGTTAACGCCGCGATTGACAACCCACAACTCGGTCTTATCAATAACTGGTTACTGCATATTCGAGATCTCTACTTCAAGCACCGTAATTATTTAGATGCCATGCCTGTAGATAAGCGTGCTGACAAATTGGGCGAAATCAATGTCGCGGAACAGGTTTATAATCTGGGTAACTCCACTATCTTGCAAAACGCTTGGGAGCGAGGACAAGAAGTTGAAATTCATGGCGTGGTCTATGGTATCGGTGATGGCAAACTCGAGTATTTAGGGGTTCGCTCCAGCTCTCGGGAGTCTGTAGATACGTCATACCAGAAAGCAATGGAATCGATTCTGAACCCAGAACACCATTTACTGTGTCGTTAAGCACAACCAAAAACGCCCGCTATTGAATGCGGGCGTTTGCTTTTCGTCACTTCACAGAGTTTTACTTACTCTTGAGGTACAACTTTACCAATGTATGGTAGGTGACGGTATTTCTGTGCATAGTCGATACCAACACCAACAACAAATTCGTCAGGTATTTCAAAACCAATCCACTTCACATCCACGTCAACTTCACGACGAGATGGCTTGTCTAGCAGAGTACATATTTCGATTGATTTAGGCTCACGAAGACTCAAAATCTCCTTAACCTTATTTAGCGTATTACCTGTATCAATAATGTCTTCTACAAGCAGAACATCCTTACCTTTGATGTCGTCATCAAGATCTTTAAGGATGCGAACATCACGTGAACTTTCCATCGTGTTGCCATAACTAGAAGCGGTCATAAAATCAACTTGATGAGTAAGCTCAATCGAGCGAGCCAGATCCGCCATAAATACGAATGATCCGCGTAGCAAACCAACCATGACTAGATCTTCACTACCTTGGTAGTGCTCAGTAATCTGCTTACCTAACTCTTTTACTCGCTCGCTGACTTCTTGCTCAGAAATCATTACTTCTACTGTATGTTTCATACCAATCTCGTTTTTCACGTTCTCTGTACCAGGTCAATGAATGACCACTTACGTACAGTCTGATGCTTTAAGGGCGTAGTTTAGCACTAGCCAGCATCAAGGAAAAACGTTTGCCTAAAATAATGATCGATAAATTTAATGTTTCAGGTTGATCTTTAGCACGACATTAACAAAAGTGATTATAAAATAAGCAGAAATCGTTGACCTGACACATATGCACCATTACACTCATAGAGCGTCATGCAATTTATAAAATACTAAAATAGGGCAAAGCCCAGACAATTATATTAACAACTCATTTGGCAAGGAAATTAACTATGGACTCTATAGCTAAAAGACCGCGTACGCGTCTATCACCGCAAAAACGTAAGCAGCAATTAATGGAAATCGCTCTCGAAGTGTTTGCACGTCGTGGCATCGGGCGTGGTGGTCACGCTGATATTGCTGAAATTGCACAAGTCTCTGTCGCTACCGTTTTTAACTATTTCCCTACTCGCGAAGATCTTGTTGATGATGTACTTAACTACGTGGTACGTCAGTTCTCAAACTTCCTCTCAGACAATATCGATTTGGATATCCACGCGAAGGAAAACTTAAACAATCTAACCAACAATATGGTTGATTTGGTGGTTAATGACTGCCATTGGCTAAAAGTTTGGTTTGAGTGGAGCGCATCGACTCGTGATGAAGTGTGGCCACTGTTTGTGACTACCAACCGTACTAACCAGCTATTAGTAAGAAATATGTTTGTTAAAGCGATCGAACGTGGTGAAGTATGTGAACAGCATGAACCTGCACATCTGGCTACGTTATTCCACGGAATCTTCTATTCACTGTTTGTTCAAGCCAACCGAATTCAAGATGAAGTGGTTATGTCTCGATTGACACAAAGCTACCTTGATATGCTTTGTATCTACAACCATGCTGAGAATGCATAATTTTTACGAGTAAATGTTAAAGGCCTACCCTTTGTTGAGTAGGCCTTTTTTCTGTCTTGGCGAAATCGAACAATAAAAAAAACCGCTGAACAATCAGCGGTTTTTTAGCGTCTCTACGAAAAATTACTTTTTCTTTTTCGCTTTAGGGTTTGGTAGGTCAGTGATAGTACCTTCAAACACTTCCGCTGCTAGACCCACAGACTCGTGTAGAGTTGGGTGAGCATGGATAGTTAGAGCGATATCTTCCGCATCACAACCCATCTCGATAGCTAGACCGATTTCACCTAGTAGCTCGCCACCGTTAGTACCAACGATAGCACCACCAATTACACGGTGCGTGTCTTTATCGAAGATCAGCTTAGTCATACCATCAGAACAGTCTGAAGCGATCGCACGACCAGATGCAGCCCATGGGAATGTCGCTGTTTCGTAGTTAATGCCTTCCGCTTTCGCTTCTTTCTCAGTCTTACCAACCCACGCCACTTCTGGCTCAGTGTAAGCAATTGAAGGAATAACTTTAGGGTCGAAGTAGTGTTTCTTACCAGAAATAACTTCTGCTGCAACGTGACCTTCATGCACACCTTTGTGAGCAAGCATTGGTTGACCAACAATATCACCGATCGCGAAGATATGAGGAACGTTAGTGCGCATCTGCTTATCGACTTTGATGAAGCCACGCTCGTCAATTTCTAGACCCGCTTTCTCACCATCAATCAATAGACCATTTGGAACACGACCGATAGCAACAAGAACAGCATCGTAACGCTCAGCTTCTGCTGGCGCTTTCTTACCTTCCATTGAAACGTAGATACCGTCTTCTTTCGCTTCAACCGCTGTCACTTTCGTTTCTAGCATTAGGTTGAACTTGTTCTTCACACGCTTGGTGTAAACTTTAACGATGTCTTTATCTGCCGCTGGGATAACTTGGTCGAACATCTCTACGACGTCTACCTTAGAGCCAAGAGACTGGTATACCGTACCCATTTCTAGACCGATGATACCACCACCCATAATCAGTAGTTTTCCTGGTACTTCTTTCAGCTCTAGAGCATCCGTTGAATCCCAGATACGTGGATCTTCGTGTGGAATGAATGGCAATTTGATAGGACGAGAGCCTGCTGCGATGATAGCGTTGTCAAAAGTAACCGTTGTTGACTCACCTTCACCTTCTACAAGAATAGTGTTAGGACCAGTGAACTTACCGTAACCATTAACAATGTTAACTTTACGCATCTTAGCCATACCGCCAAGACCACCAGTAAGTTGGTTTACAACTTTCTCTTTCCAGATACGAATTTTGTTGATATCTGTTTGTGGCTCACCGAAAACGACGCCGTGTTCAGCCATCGCTTTAGCTTCTTCAATTACTTTTGAAACGTGTAGAAGCGCCTTAGATGGGATACAACCAACATTCAGACATACACCACCTAGAGTGTTGTAACGCTCGATAAGTACAGTTTCAAGACCTAAATCTGCACAACGGAATGCAGCTGAGTAACCAGCAGGACCAGAACCAAGTACAACAACTTGGGCTTTAATTTCTTTGCTCATTGTGACCTCTTGTAGTCATTATCCCTAACAGGCTGAGTGGGTATTGATTTATATGTTCAAGTCGATTTGTTTTAAACAGTTATTTTCAGACCGCCAACAGTTTACAGAGATGTTAATGGAGTGAAAAGTAAATCAATTTAGCCTGTGAGCTAGACAACAATTCGATGAGTAAAACCTTATTGAATCTAAGGTCTGCTATCAAATTGTCTGGTAATTATTATTAGCAGAGGCGGCTTAATTGCCGCCTCTTAATCGTCTATCTGAATTAAAGAACTAGACGACGGATATCTGATAGTGCGCCATTTAGGAACGTAATGAAACGTGCACCTTCAGCACCATCGATCACACGGTGGTCGTATGATAGAGATAGTGGAAGTTGTAGACGCGGTTCAAATTCTTTACCGTTCCAAACTGGTTTAATTTCAGATTTAGATACACCTAGGATACCAACTTCTGGCGCGTTAACGATTGGAGTAAACGCAGTACCACCGATACCACCAAGGCTTGAAATCGTGAAACAGCCACCCTGCATATCTGCTGCAGTAAGCTTACCAGCACGTGCTTTCTTAGAAACCACCATTAGCTCTTCAGATAGCTCGTAAATGCCTTTCTTGTTCACGTCTTTAAATACAGGAACAACTAGGCCGTTTGGCGTATCTACCGCGATACCGATGTTCACGTATTTCTTCAGAATTAGGCTTTCACCATCTTCTGATAGAGACGAGTTGAACGCTGGGAACGCTTCAAGTGCTTTAGCTGCCGCTTTCATGATGAACACTAGTGGAGTGATCTTCATGCCAGAATCTTTCTTCGCTTCAATCGCGTTCTGCTCTTTACGGAATGCTTCTAGCTCAGTGATGTCTGCATTATCCCACTGTGTAACGTGAGGGATCATTACCCAGTTACGGTGTAGGTTCGCACCAGAGATCTTCTTGATACGTGATAGAGGTTGAACCTCTGTCTCACCAAACTTGCTGAAGTCAACTTTTGGCCATGGTAGTAGACCAAGAGCCGCGCCGTCACCTTTGCCAGATGCGGCTGCACCTGCGCCAGACTCAAGACGCTTAAGCGCTTCTTTAACGTAAGACTGAACGTCTTCTTTCAGGATACGGCTCTTACGACCAGTACCTTTAACCTTAGATAGGTTAACGCCAAATTCGCGAGCTAGGCGACGAACAACTGGAGACGCATGTGCGTACTCGTTGTTTTCTTGGAAATCGCCAGCTGCTGGAGCTGCTGCCGCTGGTGCTTCTGCTTTAGGAGCTGCCGCTGCAGGCGCTGCTGCTTGTGCTGGAGCTGCTACAGGTGCAGGCACTGCGCCCGCCACTTCGCCTGCCGTTGTAGAGAAAATCATGATGAGTGAGCCAGTAGACACTTTGTCGCCAGCTGCAATCTTGATTTCTTTAACCGTACCCGCGAATGGTGCAGGAACTTCCATTGAAGCTTTGTCGCCTTCAACAGTGATGAGCGATTGCTCTTCTTCCACTGTATCGCCAACTGCGACCATGATTTCAGTCACTTCTACTTCGTCGCCACCAATATCAGGCACGTTCACTTCTTTTGCTGCAGAGGCTGCAGAGGCTGCTGCCACTGGAGCTTCTACTGCTGCTGGTGCCGCTGATGGAGCGCCGGCTGTTTCGAATACCATGATTAGAGAGCCAGTCGATACTTTATCGCCAGCGGCTACTTTGATCTCTTTTAGAGTACCTGCAAATGGTGCTGGAACTTCCATAGAAGCTTTGTCGCCTTCAACAGTGAGAAGAGATTGCTCTTCTTCAACACTGTCGCCAACTGCAACCATAATTTCAGTCACTTCTACTTCGTCGCCACCGATATCTGGTACGAAAACTTCTTTCAGTTCTGCCGCTGCTGCTGGAGCTGGAGCCGCTTCTGCCGCAGGAGCAGGTGCAGCTTCAGCTGCACCCTCGGCTTCGACATTCTCTTCAACGAATAGCATGATTAGAGAACCAGTAGAAACCTTGTCGCCTTCTGCGATTTTGATTTCTTTAACGATACCTGCTTGAGATGCAGGAACTTCCATAGAAGCTTTATCGCCTTCAACTGTGATCAGAGACTGCTCTTCTTCAACCTTGTCGCCAACGCTTACAAGAATCTCAGTAACTTCAACCTCATCCGCACCGATGTCTGGTACATTAATTTCGATTGCCATTTCTTATCTACCTTCTCAATTAAGCGTATAGCGGGTTAGTTTTTTCAGTATCGATGTCGAACTTAGCAATAGCTTCAACTACTACTGATTTCTCAACATCACCACGCTTAGCTAGTTCAGAGAGCGCTGCTACTACGACGTAACCTGCGTTCACTTCGAAGTGACGACGTAGGTTTTCGCGGCTGTCAGAACGACCAAAGCCATCAGTACCCAGTACTTTGTAAGACTCAGAAGGCATAAACGCACGAACTTGTTCTGCGTAGTTCTTCATGTAGTCAGTTGCTGCGATCGCTGGCTCGGTACCCATAACTTGAGCAATGTAAGGTACTTTGTCTTCTGCTTCTGGGTGCAGCATGTTGTCACGCTCTACCGCTTGGCCATCACGAGTTAGCTCGTTGAATGACGTTACAGAGAACACGTCAGATGCAATGCCGTACTCTTCACTTAGGATTGTTGCCGCTTTACGAACTTCGTTCATGATAGTACCAGAGCCCATCAACTGAACTTTAGACTTGTCACCAGCGTAAGATTCAAGCTTGTAGATACCCTTACGGATGCCTTCTTCCGCGCCTTCAGGCATCGCTGGCATCGCGTAGTTTTCGTTCATTACTGTTAGGTAGTAGAACACGTTCTCTTGCTCAGGGCCGTACATGCGACGGATACCGTCTTGCATAATAACGGCAACTTCGTATGCGAACGTTGGATCGTAAGAAATACAGTTAGGAACTGTGCCCGCCATAATGTGCGAGTGACCATCTTCGTGCTGTAGACCTTCGCCGTTAAGCGTTGTACGACCAGCAGTTGCACCTAGTAGGAAACCACGAGCTTGTTGGTCGCCAGCTAGCCATGCCATATCACCTACACGTTGGAAACCAAACATTGAGTAGTAGATGTAGAATGGGATCATTGGCAGATCGTTAGTGCTGTATGACGTTGCAGCTGCAACCCAAGATGCCATTGAACCTAGCTCATTGATACCTTCTTGAAGTACCTGACCTGATGTTGCTTCTTTGTAGTAAGAAACAATGTCGCGATCCTGTGGCGTGTAGTTCTGGCCATGTGGGTTGTAAATACCGATCTGACGGAATAAACCTTCCATACCAAACGTACGTGCTTCATCACAGATGATAGGAACAATGTTCTTACCAATGTTTTTGTTCTTAAGCAGGATGTTAAGAGTACGAACGTAAGCCATGGTGGTAGAAATATCACGCTTCTGCTCTTCTAGTAGCGGCGCGAACTCTTCTAGCTCAGGAACTTGGAAGTCTTGAGTAAATTTAGGTAGACGCTGAGGCGTGTAACCTTTCAATGCTTTACGACGAGCGTGTAGGTATTCGTATTCCGCTGAACCTTCTTCAAGTTTCAGGTAAGGAAGTGCCTTCACTGCTTCATCCGTTAGGATGTCTTGAAGACCTAGACGGTCACGTAGATGTAGTACGTGAGTCATATCCATCTTCTTAACTTGGTGCGCGATGTTTTTACCTTCAGCCGCTTCACCCATACCGTAACCTTTCACTGTCTTAGCTAGGATTACAGTTGGACGACCTTTAGTTTCTGCCGCGTTTTTGTATGCTGCGTACAACTTAGAAGACTCGTGACCACCACGCTTAAGAGCGAAGATTTCGTCATCTGTCATGTCTGCAACGAGTGCAGCTGTCTCAGGGTACTTACCAAAGAAGTGCTTACGTACGTACGCGCCATCTTTAGATTTAAATGTTTGGTAGTCACCATCTACAGTTTCGTTCATCAGCTGTAGAAGTTTACCTGTTGTATCTTTAGCAAGCAGAGCATCCCAGTTGCTACCCCAGATAACTTTAACAACGTTCCAGCCAGCGCCTTTAAATAGACCTTCTAGCTCTTGAATGATGCTGCCGTTACCCATTACAGGGCCATCTAGACGCTGTAGGTTACAGTTAACTAGGAAACATAGGTTATCTAGCTTCTCACGCGCAGCGAAAGACAATGAACCACGTGATTCTGGCTCATCCATCTCACCATCGCCTAGGAAAGCATATACACGTTGAGCAGAAGTATCTTTCAAACCACGGCCGTCTAGGTACTTAAGGAAACGCGCTTGGTAGATCGCAGAAATTGGACCTAGACCCATAGAAACGGTAGGGAACTGCCAGAACTCAGGCATTAGTTTAGGGTGTGGGTATGATGGGATACCTTTACCGTCTACTTCTTGTCGGAAGTTATCTAGCTGCTCTTCAGTTAGACGACCTTCAACGAATGCACGAGAGTAGATACCCGGTGAAATGTGACCTTGGTAGTAAACTAGATCGCCACCGTCCGTCTCGTTTGGAGCGCGGAAGAAGTGGTTGAAACATACTTCGTAGAATGCAGCAGAAGACTGGAAAGACGCCATGTGGCCGCCTAACTCAAGGTCTTTCTTAGATGCACGTAGAACGATCATGATTGCGTTCCAGCGGATGATAGAACGAATACGGCGCTCAAGTGTTGTGTCACCTGGGTAAGCGGGTTCTTGGTCTGCAGGAATCGTGTTGATGTAGTTAGTTGTGATACCTGTTGGCATATCAACACCGTCTAGACGTGCTTTGTCTAGAACTTGCTCTAATAGGAACTGAGCACGCTCTACACCTTCTTCACGTACAACTGACTCAAGTGCTTGAAGCCATTCTTGAGTTTCCAGTGCATCTACGTCATGCTTCATATCAGACATGGCGATCTATCCTTCTATTGGTTGGATCTACTTATTTAAGTAACCGTTTCTTGTTTAAAGAATCGTTACCTTGCTGAATTCGACGCAAAGAGCGCTCTCTGCGTGACTCTTCACGAGTCAAATCCAACAATGTTTCTTCGATATAAGCTAAGTGTGAGTGTGACATTTCACGTGCCTTTTCCGGCTGACCCGAAACAATCGCATCCACAATATTAGCTCGGTGTTTACTTACTTTCTCGACCACTTCATCGCGGCGATGTAAGAGCTTTAAATTCTGTAAGACGTTTTGCTCAAGCAAAGGAGCCAAACTACGAACAATATGCAGCAACACTACGTTGTGTGCAGCTTCCGTTAAAGCAATCAAAAACTGCATAACAGCTACAGCTTCCGCTTCGACATTTTTCTTCGTTTGCTCTTCGCTGATGTTTTTCAGGCAAGCCTGAATACGCGCAAAGTCTTCCTCGGTTCCACGAACTGCTGCAAAGTAAGCCGCAATACCTTCCATCGCATGGCGAGTTTCCAGTAAGTCCAGCTGAGTTTCAGAGTGGCTAGACAATAAATTTAGCAGAGGATCAGAAAAGCTTGTCCAAATACTCTCACTAACAAATGTGCCGCCGCCCTGACGACGAGTAAGAAGACGCTTGGCTTCTAGGCGTTGTATCGCTTCACGGATTGAAGGACGTGAGACATCGAACTGCTTCGCTAACTCACGCTCTGGTGGCAACTGCTGCCCCGGAGACAATGTTCCTTCCACTATCAGCCTTTCCAATTCTTGTTCAATGACATCAGAAAGTTTTGGCTGACGAATCCTTTGATAAGCCATAGTTGTTTTTCTTCTACTCTTTGCAGTCAATTGGTATTACCAATTTCAAGTTGGCAGGAAAATTAACATAATTAAAACGCAAGTTCCAGTCAAAAATTGACCCAAATCATAGAACAGCCCTTACACCAACACTTTGATAACAATAGCTGATTAAAATAGCAATTAAATTGGTCAGACCAATTACAATTTATAAACAGATGGGCATGTAACGTGCTAGGGGTCACGGTTTATCTTTTTAGTTTTAAAAGAATATGAATGGGATGTGTCGCGAAAAGACAGCGAGAAGCGAGAAGCGAGAAGCGAGAAGCGAGAAGCGAGAAGCGAGAAGCGAGAAGCGAGAAGCGAGAAGCGAGAAGCGAGAAGAAAGTCCTTAACATAAACCTCAGTATTATAGGCTTACTAAGCAGTTGAAGCGCTCACCTCTCGGAGGACGAAGTCCGGTCTCGCCCTACTTCGCCTCGATATGATCTATCATCAACTGCAGCGACTGATTACCACGAAACTCATTGATATCGAGCTTATAAGCTAAGCGAACCGTTTTAACTGATGCATCAGGCCAACGACGTAAGTCGACATTAAAGGCAATACCATCGATCAGAATGTTGGTCGGATGGCCTTTGTGCAAAGGCTCGAGCATTAGTTTGAGGTGTTTTTCCCCCACCAGCTTTTGATGCAAAACTTTAAACTCTCCATCAAAAACAGGCTCGGGAAACGCCTGCCCCCAAGGACCACCTGAGCGCAGCATTTCAGCAATATGCATTGAGAACTCCTCTGGCGCCAATTCGCCATCGGATAAAATCACACCTTTGAGCGCTGCATCATCTAAGTCCTGTTTTACCGCCTCATCGAATAACTGAGAGAAACGTGCAAAGTTTTTTTCCTCGATGGTCAAACCTGCCGCCATTGCATGGCCGCCAAACTTAATGATCATTCCAGGATTCTGGGTATCAATGCGATCCAATACATCTCTCATGTGCAAACCGGGAATTGAGCGACAAGATCCCTTAATCGTCCCCTCCCCTCCATCAGCAAACGCGATGACCGGACGGTGAAACTTCTCTTTGATACGTGAAGCCAGAATACCGATCACGCCCTGATGCCAGTCTCTTTGAAACAACACCAAACCATGTGGCATATCAGTTTCACCGAATTGCAGACGCTCACAGAAAGCCATCGCTTCCTGTTTCATGCCTTCTTCGATCTCTTTTCGTGTCTGATTCAGACCATCCAGTTCACTCGCCATACGACGAGCAGCATGAATATTGTTACTCAACAGCAACTCAACGCCAAACGACATGTCATCCAAACGTCCAGCCGCATTGATGCGCGGCCCTAGAGCAAAACCGAAGTCAGACGCAACCAGCCGACGAGCATCACGCTTGGCTACCTCGATTAAGGCTTGAATACCTGGTCGCGCTTTACCTGCACGAATCCGCTGCAAACCTTGATGAACTAAGATTCGGTTATTTTCATCCAGTGGCACCACATCGGCAACCGTGCCTAATGCCACTAAATCAATCAGTTCCATCAGCTTCGGTTCAGCCATTCCTTGTTGGGTAAACCAACCATTTTTGCGCATATGTACACACAGCGCCATCATCAAGTAGAAGGCAACACCAACGCCCGCCAAAGCTTTAGAGGGAAAAGCGCATTCCTGCAAATTGGGATTGACCATTGCGTCAACCTCAGGCAATTGATGACCCGGAAGATGGTGGTCTGTGACGAGCACCTGTAGACCTTGTTGCTTCGCATAGCGAACACCTTCAATCGATGATACGCCGTTATCGACCGTCATGATGACCTCTGCACCAAGCTCAATCGCTTGGTCGACCACTTCAGGGCTGAGGCCGTAGCCATCTTCAAACCGGTTTGGTACCAAATAATCAACATTGCTTGAGCCAAGCATACGCAACGCCAGTACAGATAACGCGGAACTGGTAGCGCCATCGGCATCAAAATCACCAACAACAATGATGCGTTTGTTGGCTTGCAATGCGTTAAACAGCAACTCAACCGCTTTATCTATCCCATGTAACTTTTGATACGAATGTAATCCGCGGGCGGTGGTTTCCAACTGTTCGATGCTACGGATACCACGGGATATGTATATGCGCTTCAGTAAAGGAGCGATGGAGTCAGGAAGTAAACTTAAATCAGCTTCAGGTCTGCGTTGAATTTCTATCATAATAAATATTAGAGCCTCTAATTAGAGGCTCTTTTCAAATCATTGAGTTTGTTGAAGACGTTGGAGTAACTGTGCAGGAGGAAGATACCCACCGACCATTTCACCATTTGGAAGGAAAATCGCTGGTGTACCGCTAATACCTAACTCACGTCCCAGTGCAAAGTGCTGCTTGATGATTTGCTGGTATTTCGCATAGTCCTCGCCTTGCTCAGGAAACTCACGATTCACTTTTCCGTTATGCATCGCTGACTGAGGATCTTTTGCGCCCCAGATTGCCGCCATTTGATCAGCAACAGAACCCGTCGCACCTTGGCGAGGGTATGCCATGTAGCGAACAGTAATACCAAGTTCGTTGTAACCCTTCATCTGGTTGTGTAGGCGAACACAGTAACCACAAGTAATATCAGTAAATACGGTTACAACATACTTCTCGTTATCCGCCTTGAACTCAATCATACTGTCTTTGAATGCTTCAATCTTCGCCGCATTTAGGGGCGCCTGACGCTTAGCAAGAACATCTTCATATTGACCTTCTACATCCAGCTTATACAAGGTACCCGCTAAAAAGTAATCACCCGATGGCGTTGCAAATAAAACACCACCACTGGTTTGAACTTCAACCAAACCTTCAACTTCAGCAGGAACCACATCTTTGACTTCAAGACCAAGCTTGGCAAAACGCTGCTCAAGCAGTTCCTTGTCAAACTTAACTTCAGCGGCAGAAACGGTCTGAGTAGCCAAAATAAATGGTAATGTCAGTAACGTCATTCGGCGTAATACGCTCATTCAATTCACCTTAAATCAATCATGTTATAGCCAAGAGACACTATGCTCTTGGGTGGTGTTCACTATGCAGCTGCTTCAATCGCTCCGTCGCTACATGAGTATAAATTTGTGTTGTCGACAAGTCACTATGCCCCAATAGCATCTGCACGACACGCAGATCAGCTCCATAGTTGAGCAAATGTGTCGCAAAAGCATGTCGTAAAACATGGGGAGAAAGCTGCTCAGTATCAATCCCGGCTAACACAGCATAGTGTTTGATTCGATGCCAAAATGTCTGGCGCGTCATTTGACGAGCTCGCTTACTCGGGAAAACGACATCCGAAGTTGTTTCTCCAAGTAATTCAGACCTACCTTGCTGCAAAAAAGTTTCAATCCACTCGATAGCATTTTCACCCAGCGGAACTAAACGTTCCTTGCCACCTTTACCTGTGATTCTTACCACCCCTTGTCGCAGACTGATGTTTTCCATTGTCAGACTGACGAGTTCAGTGACACGCAATCCAGTAGCGTACAATAACTCAAGCATCGCTTTGTCACGTAACTCCATTGCATCATTGGGATCTGGCGCATTGAGAAGTGCTTCAACTTGTTCTTCACTTAAGTCTTTGGGTAGTCGTTTTGGCAGTTTGGGACTGATGAGTAGTGCACTGGGATCATCACCGCGAATTTTTTCTCTGTGTAGATACTGAAAAAGACGACGAATCGCTGATAGCATTCTTGCTCGCGAGGTTTGTTTATAGCCTGAGTCAGCAAGCCAAGACTGATAGTCTTGAAGTCCAGAGAGGCTGATAAAATCGAGACGATAGTTGTTTGCTGCCATCCACTTCAATAGTTTTACCAGATCATTACGGTATGAATCTAAAGTGTTTTCTGACAACCCTCTCTCCATCCACATTGAATCTAAAAACTGCTCAACTATTCCTTGATCAGGTGACATTTGTTCAGACACAGCAAACCTCTTTATTTCGTTATGCGCTCAAATGTAAGTTCCTAAGAGTAATAAAGCTATAAAAATTCATCCTACCGACGGATATTCGCTGCAAAGCTCGCCATTTTGTGTTTAGAATTCACCATCAATTCTCCAATACAGAAAAGAATACTATGAAAATCGGTCTATTTTACGGCTCAACCACTTGTTATACCGAAATGGCAGCAGAGAAGATCCGTGCCATTATTGGTGAAGACCTTATTGATATTCACAATGTTAAACAAGCGCCTCTGTCTTTAATGGCTGACTATGATTTTCTGATTTTGGGGATTTCAACATGGGATTTTGGCGAGATCCAAGAAGACTGGAACGAACTTTGGGATCAAATAGAGAGCCTGCCACTGACAGGAAAAACCGTTGCTCTGTTTGGTCTGGGCGATCAAGAAGGTTACGGCGAATGGTATTTAGATGCCATGGGCTTTCTGCACGATGAAGTGAAAAAAGCGGGGGCTAACGTCGTTGGATATTGGCCAAACGATGAAAACTATCAGTTTGAAGCTTCGAAAGCTCTCACTGAAGACAAAAGCCATTTTGTCGGCCTTGCACTAGATGAAGACTCACAATATGAGTTAAGTGATGAACGTATCGCTACTTGGGTTGAGCAAATTCTGGTTGAATATCAAGAGACGCTGTAGCGTCGAGCGTCGAGCGTCGAGCGTCGAGCGTCGAGCGTCGAGCGTCGAGCGTCGAGCGTCGAGCGTCGAGCGTCGAGAAAAGCTTGAAGGGTTGGCACACTGCGTCAACCCTTTTCTTTTAAGTAAAATAAACAACAATGTCCGTAAACGGAGGTTCACGCTCAATAACCGCCTCTCGAAAGGCGAAGCCCGCTCTAAATTCTCGCAGGACGAAGTCCGTTCTCGACTCTCTAAGCGCTGCGCTCTAGCTATCTATAGAGCGCAGTCCGTTCCTAAACCTAGCCCAATCAAACACTAGCCCAGGGTCTGTCTTACGCAGTGGCGCTATATACTGATGTCCTGTGATGCGCGGAAGTGTGATTAAAGGATACTCGTGCTGAATCTGCTGAGTTAGTTCAGTCAATGCTTGATATTGCGCATCGGTGTAGGCGACAAAGTCACTGCCTTCTAGCTCAATGCCTATCGAATAATCGTTACACTTTTCACGCCCAGCAAAGCTCGACTTTCCCGCATGCCAAGCTCTAGCTGTAAATGGAACAAACTGTACGACCTCACCATCACGACGAATTAAGCAGTGCGCCGAAACCCCCATTTGATGGATGACCTTAAAGAATGGGTGCTGCTCAGGATCCAACTTGCCAGTAAAAAACTGCTCAATATAAGGACCACCGAACTGCCCAGGCGGGAGGCTGATGTTATGTACCACCAGCAAAGAGATGTCTTGTGGCTCGCTTCTTTGATCGAAGAATGGAGATTCAACTCGTCGCGCTTTACTGTACCAACCCTGCTCATCAATCATTTTGCTGCTCGTCATATTATCAGTCCTCACGATTTTATCTGTTTGACCATGAAATGCGAGATTAATGGCTGAATTTCACTCTCAGTCAGCGTATCATGCCCACCTCTTGTCCAACTGCGTATTAGATTTGCGATGAAAAACACACACAATAGCCAAGAACGTCTCGAATATTTGAAACAACAACTTCCCCTAGAGATCTCCCGAGCAGTCGCGGATACCATCAAAGAAGATCTTGGTGGCACACTTGACCCTGCTGCTGATATTACCGCAAGTCTAATTCCCGCAGATGCCCACAACGAAGCAACCATTATCACCCGCGAACACGGTGTCTTCTGTGGCAAAGCTTGGGCTGATGAAGTGTTTAAGCAGCTAGGTGGCGAAGTCACCATCGAATGGAATGTCGAAGATGGTGACAAAGTAGAGCCAAATCAGGTTCTTTGTACTCTTTCAGGTCCTTCTCGCGCGCTACTTACAGGTGAACGTAACGCGATGAATTTCATCCAAACACTTTCTGGCTGTGCAACTACCACCGCTCAATATGCTGAAAAGCTGGAAGGTACTGGCTGTCGTTTACTTGATACCCGCAAAACCATTCCAGGTCTACGCAGCGCACTAAAATATGCGGTAGCTTGTGGTGGTGGCTTCAACCACCGCATCGGAGTTTTCGACGCCTACTTGATTAAAGAGAACCACATCATCGCTAATGGTGGTATCACGCAAACAATCAAAACGGCTAAAGAGCTAAATCCAGGTAAACCTGTCGAGGTTGAAACAGAAAGTCTTGCTGAGCTACAAGAAGCGATTGAAGCAGGTGCAGACATCATTATGTTGGATAATTTCACAACCGATATGATGCGCGAAGCCGTGAAAATTAATGCAGGTCGTGCCGCACTAGAAAACTCCGGTAACGTCACTTTAGAGACTCTACGTGAGTACGCGGAAACGGGTGTGGATTACATCTCTGTTGGAGCATTAACTAAACATATCAAGGCGATGGATCTTTCCATGCGCTTTAAATAAAAACATCAGCACTAACTGATCACAATAGAGGCCTTCAAGCCTCTATTTTTTCCCACAACGTCAAATCCTTCTGACACTTATGTGCAAAAAAGGATTATTTTGCTCTCTTCTTGTCCAGAACAACTCACTGCTACATACCTTATCCATTCTCTCCCTCGTATTCTTTTGCCACACCCCAAAAAAACTAGAGATGAGAAAGATGGCAACGAAGCAAAAGAATAAAGGCTTTACCTTAATCGAATTGATGGTCGTTGTTGCGATTGTGGCGGTACTTGCAACATTAGCGATCCCCAGTTATCAAAACTACGTAACCCGCGCTCATGCCAGTGAAATGCTCAATGCATCCATGACCATCAAGACTGCGGTTTCCATTTGTCTCATCCGAGGGGAGCCCAATTGCACCTCTGGTAATGGCGACGTTCCTTTAGCACAAGATCTTGGCGACTTTTCAGTCGCGTCAATTACCGACGCAACAAGCGGGCGACAGAGAGTGCGAGCGTCAATCAATCCCTCAAAAACAAAAGGTAGGTTAAAAAATGGTGATATGGTGGACTTAATCCCTGAAGTGTCTTCTGGGGGAGTGATATGGAGTGTTGTATGCACATCGATTGATGGTACTGCGGATAACTGGTGCCCTAAAAACTAATGCTAACCACATTGCCTTCAATATTAAGACAAGCAAGTATTCTTAATCACCAACAAGAATCCTTACTACTTAATCACATCAAAGCTTCTGGTCAGTCGGCACCCGAAGCTTTGATATCATTAAAGTTATTGAGCTCTGGTCAGCTAACTAAAGTGCTCTCCCAGCTTTTCGAGCAGCCAGAAACCAACCTCGAACAATTTGAATATGCGAAGTTGTGTAACACGTTAGGCTTAAGGGAACTCATCACACGATTTTCTGCGTTACCAATTGAGCAAATTGGACAAGTTCTAACGGTCGCCGTCACCGATATTACACATAGTGAAATTGAAGAGGAGTTTCGTTTTGCTACCGGATTTCAAATAGATCTCGTCTTAGCCGACTTCCAACAACTTCAAGGCGCTATACGGCGCGTTTATGGAAAAGCAGATGTCACTCTGCACGCTAATTTTGGACGAGACATTAATGAGCAGGAACTGGCTTCATTGGTTGACATTACTCAGGAGGAAATGGCATCGGTTGAAGATCTTAGCCAAGATGACGCGCCTGTAAGTCGCTATATCAATCAGATCCTTTTAGATGCGGTCAGGAAAACCGCTTCAGATATTCATTTCGAGCCCTATGAACAATCATATCGTGTCCGTATGCGTTGTGATGGACTACTGGTAGAAAGTCAGCAGCCACCTCATCATTTAAGCCGACGACTCACCACCCGACTCAAAATACTTGCCAAGCTCGATATTGCGGAGCGACGGCTTCCGCAAGATGGCAGGATAAAACTGAAGCTAAGCCAACATGCAGCAATAGATATCCGAGTGTCTAGCTTACCGACATTATGGGGAGAAAAAATTGTGGTTCGTCTGCTAGATAGTCGTTCTACGACCCTCGACCTTGATTCACTGGGATATACGCCTCATCAAAAGCAGATCTATCTTCAAGCCCTCAACAAACCTCAAGGACTCATTGTGGTTACAGGACCGACAGGAAGCGGGAAAAGTGCCTCCCTGTATACTGGCTTAAAAATTCTCAATACCCCCCAGATTAATATCTCCACAGCAGAAGACCCGGTAGAGATCAACCTAACGGGTATTAACCAAGTTCAGATTCAACCGCATATCGGTCTCGACTTTTCTAAGACTCTTAGAGCATTTCTGCGCCAAGACCCAGATATTATTATGGTGGGTGAAATACGAGATCGTGAGACAGCAGAAATTGCCGTTAAGGCCGCTCAAACGGGCCATCTGGTATTAACCACGCTTCATACCAATTCCGCTTCCGAAGCCGTTTCTCGATTAAAAAATATGGGGATTGAATCTTATAATCTTTCTTCATCGCTGAGTCTGGTGATTGCACAACGCCTCGCTCGCCGTCTATGCCCTCACTGCAAACAACGCCTCAATCCGTCAGCGTCTATAAGAAAACAGTTTGAACTACCAGACGACACCACTCTCTACCAAGCTCACGAGCAGGGATGCAGTGAATGCAACAACGGTTATTCCGGCAGAGTAGGACTCTATGAGTTGATGGCATTCAACGAGGCTTTACTTAATGCGGTCGGTGCTGAGAGAAGCAGTCAAGAAATTGAAAACCTTGCCAGAGAACAAGGCATGATGACTCTGAAACAAGCAGGTGTGGAAAAGTTGCTCTGCGGAATCACAAGCTACCAAGAACTTCAACGTGTGCTCTATTTATAACGTGGAGAAATGATGACGCTTAAACACCGACCTCAAATAAAAGCCTTTATCTGGAAAGGCATCAACCACTCTGGGTCAAGAGTTACGGGGCGTAGTTTTGCCTATAGTGACTTCGAGGTAAGACGTGAACTCAAGCTGAATCATATAAACGAGATTCAAATAACCGTACGTCCATTATCCATGGTCGAACGCTTCACTCAGCAAGTAAAAGCGAAAGATATTACGATTGTGACCCGTCAAATCGCGACTATGCTCTCCACTGGCATGCCGATTATCTCAGTCCTTAAATTGGTCGCGACGAACCAGAACAAAGGAGAAATGAAATCGATACTCATGAAACTTTCCGCAACAATTGAAGTCGGCGTTCCTCTGTCTCAGGCACTGGGGATGACCAGCGTTCATTTTGATCCTATGTATCGCGATTTAGTGGTAACTGGAGAGCAGACCGGCAAACTCACTGACGTATTTGAGCGATTGGCCAGCCATAGAGAAAAATCCGATCAACTCAAATCCAATGTGGTTAAAGCATTAATATACCCAAGCATGGTAGTGCTAACCGCGCTAATCGTCTGTTACTTAATGCTGACACTGGTTATCCCTCAGTTTGAATCTATATATGCTGGCTTCGGAGCCGACCTTCCTTGGTTAACTAAGCAGGTACTGCACATATCTTCGCTCAGCCAAGATTATCTCTGGGTGATCTTGCTACTCTTCTTTCTGATCTGTCTGACTTTCAAGTCTGTTAATAAGCGCTCTACGCGCTTCACCTTACTATGGAATCAATGGCTACTCGCTGCACCTATCCTTGGCAAAGTACTAGGACAAGCCGCCATCGCTAGATTTAGCCGCACAATGGCGACAAGCTTTAGCGCTGGCCTACCTATTCTTTTATGTTTGGAAACGGCGGCGCGAACAGCGGGAAATCTCTACTATCAAAAAGCACTGGAGCGTGTCACGACAAACACTGCATCGGGTATGCCGATGTATGTCGCGATGAGACAGTGTGAAGCATTTCCAGAGATGGTTTTACAAATGGTCATGATTGGTGAAGAAGCAGGAAAATTGGATGATATGCTCAACAAAATAGCGGATATATACGAGGCAAGCGTAGAAAGTAGTATTGACACCCTTGGCAAAACGCTAGAGCCACTTATCATTATTTTCCTTGGCTCGACAGTCGGAGGGCTAGTTGTGGCAATGTACCTACCAATCTTTAACTTAATGAATGTCTTAGGGTAGTATACTCAGGATATATGTGTGAAATTGGACAGTTGACTCCTATATGGACATTTTTGACTTCAATCCTTGGCTTTTCCCTACTTTGGCGACAGTGTTTGGTCTGATCATTGGCAGCTTTCTCAACGTGGTTATTCATCGCCTGCCGCTCATTATGGAACGGGAATGGCGTCATGAATGTGCTGAAAGCTTTCCTGAGTACAATATCGAGCCACCACAGGGGACTTACAATCTGAGCGTACCACGCTCGAGCTGCCCAAAGTGTCAAACGCCGATTCGTTTCGTTGATAATATTCCTATCATCAGCTGGCTGATACTCAAAGGTCAATGTCATCAATGTCATGCGAAAATTAGCGCACGTTATCCATTGGTAGAACTGATCAGTGCTGCGCTCTCATTCTTGGTTGCCTATCAACTTGGCTTCAGCTATTTCACGATTGCCCTAATTTTCTTCACCTTTGTTCTGATTGCAGCCACATTCATTGATCTCGATACCATGCTGCTTCCCGATCAACTCACCCTACCTTTGACTTGGGCCGGTATCCTACTCTCTCTGCTCCACATTAGCCCTGTATCACTGCAAGATTCAATTATAGGCGCGATAGCTGGTTACCTATCTTTATGGTCTGTTTATTGGTTATTCAAATTGATAACTGGCAAAGAAGGCATGGGGTATGGTGACTTCAAACTTCTTGCGGCGCTGGGGGCTTGGCTGGGATGGCAATATCTGCCAATGGTTATACTGCTATCTTCTGGCGTAGGACTCATTTTTGGTTTAATCCAACTCCGACTGAAGCAACAAGGTATCGACAAAGCATTTCCATTTGGCCCGTACCTAGCTATCGCAGGCTGGATTTGTATGATGTGGGGAAATGACATTTTGGATTGGTATCTGAGCAATTTTCTAGGAATTTAATATGACACTCGTCATCGGACTCACTGGCGGCATCGCGAGTGGAAAAACAACCGTCGCAAATATTTTCCACCAAGAATTTGGAATTGAAATTGTTGATGCAGATATCGTCGCTCGTCAGGTCGTAGAGCCAGGTAGTGATGGATTACAGCAGATTGCGCAACATTTTGGATCTGAAGTTATTCAATCAGATGGTGCGTTAAATCGTGCTAAGCTGAGAGAAATTATCTTTGCCGATCCCACTCACAAGGAGTGGCTTAACAACCTACTCCATCCAATGATCAGACATAAGATGCTAAACGATCTTGAAAATGTCCGCTCTGAATACGCACTGCTTGTCATTCCATTGATGGTAGAAAACAACCTGCAAACCTTAGCTGATAAGGTGATTGTGGTGGATGTCGACCCAGAAACTCAAATTCAGCGTACGGTTAAACGTGATCACGTAGGCAGCGAGCAAGCCAAAGCAATTCTCGCCTCTCAAGCGACACGCGAGCAGCGACTCGCTATCGCCGATTACGTGATTAAAAATAATACAAAAAACCAAAAACTTTTGTATCAAATCACAGAATTACATAAAAAGTTTCTAGAAATATGTAGGGTAAATCTGTGAGAATAAAGGATGAATAATCCAGAGCTGCCGATTAATGACAACGCATTATTTTGAACATCCACTGAACGAGAAAACCCGTATATATTTGAGGGTTGAGGCTTTACTCAACCAACTAAATATTGCCGCTCAGTTCAGCGATAATATGCAGCATCTGATCTTCTACCGTTCACTGTTTGACTTACTGGAAATCTTTGAACAGATTCAGTTGAAAAGTGAGTTGGCTAAAGACATCGAAAAGCAGCGCCTCGCTTACCGTTCTTGGTTAAATGTCGAAGGCGTCGATCAAGAGATGCTGCGAGAGGTTCTGAACGAAGTTGATAGCGTTCACAGTGAACTGATGGCCGCCGAGCGTTTTGGACAAAGTCTCAAAGAAGATCGCTTTCTTAGCGCCATACGCCAAAGGTTTAATCTTCCTGGCGGCTCATGCTGCTTTGATCTTCCGGCTCTCCATCATTGGTTACACCTACCACTTGAGCAGAAAAAAACTGATGCTCATCAGTGGTTGAGTACCCTTCAACCCCTAGTAAAAGCACTGAATCAGTGGCTAAAACTAACCCGAGAAGCTGGCCATTTTAGAACCATACATGCCAACTCTGGTTTCTACCAAAGTGACGCTGACGAAGCCAATATCTTACGCCTTGAAATACCGATGCATTTCGGCGTCTATCCTATGATTTCTGGCCATAAGAACCGTTTTGCGATTAAATTTATTGAATTCAAAACAGGCCAAGCTTCCATCGCGAACGTTGAATTTCAACTTGCCGTTTGTTGCTAAACACAATCACTAGTTAACGCGTTATACTACTTCAATACTATTTTTGGGTATTTAGAGAATCATCATGTCAAAAATTACTACCGTACCCTGCCCTCAATGTGGCACCGACGTTATTTGGGGAGAGCAAAGCCCTTACCGTCCATTTTGCAGTAAACAGTGCCAAATGATTGATTTTGGCGAGTGGGCTGACGAAGAAAATACGATTCCCGGCGCACCGGATATGTCAGATGCTGACGGTTGGTCGGAAGACCAATATTAAGTAGCGAGTAGCGAGTAGCGAGTAGCGAAAATACTAAACATTGAAGAGCTGATGTGAAAACATCGGCTTTTTTCTTGCCTATCTTTCTATATTTTATAGCTATATGCGCAGGAGAATTTTACGAGAGCAAGAAGGAGGAACGGAGTTTACGCCAGTAAATGAGTACCGACGCCGACGCTATCGTGAAATGCCACCAGCATAGTGCCTAAAATAAAAAAACGGAGCCATATGGGCTCCGTTTAATATGAGAACGCTAGTTATAGCATTACTTCTTAGCAAGTTTCTCTTTGATACGAGCTGACTTACCAGAACGCTCACGTAGGTAGTACAGTTTGGCACGACGTACTGCACCGCGGCGTTTAACTTCAATGCTATCAACCATTGGAGAGTGTGTTTGGAACGTACGCTCTACACCTTCACCGTTAGAAATCTTACGTACTGTGAATGCAGAGTGTAGACCACGGTTACGGATTGCGATTACAACGCCTTCGAAAGCCTGTAGACGCTCACGCTCACCTTCTTTTACCTTAACTTGAACAACAACTGTGTCACCAGGTGCGTAGTTAGGTAGGTCTTTTTTCATTTGCTCTTCTTCAAGAGCTTTGATGATGTTACTCATTTTCAATATTCCTAGAATAAACTGATACTAAATTTAATAGGTTACTAAGTTCGAGATTCAGAAATGAATTCGGCTAGTAATTGTTCCTGTTCGTCAGTCAGAGCTAGGTTTTCCAGGAGCTCTGGTCTTCTTAACCAAGTGCGGCCTAACGACTGTTTTAGTCGCCAGCGACGAATATCCCTATGGTTTCCAGATTTGAGTACCGCTGGCACTTCTTTACCATCTAGAACCTCAGGCCGCGTATAGTGAGGGCAATCTAACAAACCATTTGCGAAAGAGTCTTCTTCCGCTGACGCAAAATCTCCAAGCACACCCGGAACAAACCGAGAGACTGAATCAATTAGCGTCATGGCTGGTATTTCACCACCCGTCATCACAAAATCACCAATCGACCATTCTTCGTCGACTTCAGATTGAATGACACGCTCATCTACCCCTTCGTAGCGACCACAAATCAGAAGCAAGTTCTCGTTTGTTGCCAGCTCTTCGACACCTTTTTGGTCAAGTTTTCGACCTTGAGGTGACAGGTAGATTACCTTCGTCTTACCTGGTGATGCCTGTTTGGCTGCGTGGATAGCATCGCGCAAAGGCTGAACCATCATAAGCATGCCAGGACCACCACCATAAGGTCTGTCATCGACAGTGCGATGTTTGTCGTGCGTGAAATCACGAGGATTCCATGTCTCAATCGACAAAAGACCTTTTTTAACCGCTTGACCTGTTACTCCGTAATCAGTAACGCTGCGGAACATCTCAGGAAATAGGCTAATTACGCCAACCCACATTGTTCAATCGCTCCGTTACTTGGAGTTAGAATCCAGGATCCCAGTCAACTTCGATCCGTTGAGCTTCGCGATCAATATGTTTGATCACTTGCTCTTCAAGGAACGGAATTAGTCGTTCCTTTTGCCCAAAAGCATCTTTTAGATTTGCTTTAATCACCAAAACATCGTTGGAGCCAGTTTCTAGCATGTCAGAGACAATGCCTAGATCGTAACCTTTATCGGTTACTACTTGCATACCAATCAAATCACGCCAATAGAACTCGTCTGATGGCAATTCTGGTAATACAGCAGGGTCAATAGAGATTTCAAAGTTAGTCATAAGTTGCGCGTCTTCACGTACATCAAGACCTTCCAGCTTTACCACCAAACCTTTGTTATGGCGCTTCCAGCTTTCTACTTTGTACTCGACCCACTTTTCACCTTGCTTGATAAACCAAGGAGTGTAATCAAATATGCTTTCGGTATTGTCTGTGTAGGAAAAAACCTTGAGCCAACCACGAATGCCGTAAGTAGCACCAAACTTGCCTACAACAATCTTTTCGTCACTCATTGTTTCTTTACCTTTCATCGACATAAGCTAATTTCTACTTCTAAAAAGAATTAAGCCGCTTTTTGAGCGTCTTTAACTAGCTTAGCTACGCGGTCAGATAGAGATGCGCCTTGACCAACCCAGTGGTTAACGCGATCTAGGTCTAGACGTAGACCTTCTTCTTGACCTTGAGCTGTTGGGTTGAAGAAACCAACTTTCTCGATGAAACGGCCAGTTGCTGCATTGCGGCTGTCCGCTACTACGATTTGATAAAATGGACGCTTTTTAGCGCCGTGACGTGCCAAACGAATGGTTACCATGTCGTCCTCTTTGCTTTCTCAAAAATAAAATTAACCCCAGAAACCATTTATCTCTAAATAGTTTGGGGCTCGTGCCAAAATAAAGCTCCGGAATTTTACTCTTATTCCGGAGCAATGCAAGGTCTTTAGCTACTTTTTCACCAACATAAAACGGGTTCTAAGTTTGTGACACAGCTAACACCTTGAAATATTGTTGCTGACTAAGTTTAGCGACCAAATGGGTTGAAGCCACCGCCACCCATTCCGCCCATGCCACCCATCATGCCTTGCATGTTACGCATCATGCCTTTCATGCCACCTTTTTGCATTTTCTTCATCATCTTCTGCATCTGGGTGAACTGTTTCAGCAAGCGGTTAACGTCTTGTACCTGAGTACCTGAACCCGCTGCGATGCGCTTTTTACGTGAGCCTTTAATCAGTTCTGGGCGTTGACGCTCTTTCATCGTCATAGAGTTGATGATCGCTTCCATCTGTTTGAACATCTTGTCATCAACTTTATCTTTGATGTTGTCTGGTAAGTTGCTCATACCTGGCAACTTATCCATCATTCCCATCATACCGCCCATGTTTTGCATTTGACCTAACTGTTCACGGAAGTCTTCGAGATCAAAACCTTTTTTCTCTTTAAACTTCTTAGCGAGCTTTTCGGCCTTTTCTGTATCTACGTTGCGCTGTAGGTCTTCAATCAAAGACAGTACATCGCCCATACCCAAAATACGAGAAGCAACACGATCAGGATGGAACGGTTCTAGTGCATCGGTTTTTTCACCGACACCTAAGAATTTGATTGGCTTACCTGTAATATGACGAACAGAGAGGGCCGCACCGCCACGCGCATCACCATCAACTTTTGTCAGGATGACACCCGTCAGAGGCAATGCATCACCAAATGCTTTGGCCGTATTCGCCGCGTCTTGACCCGTCATTGCATCAACAACGAATAGGGTTTCTACAGGATTAATCGCAGAATGGAGGTCTTTAATCTCCGCCATCATTAGCTCATCTACCGCCAATCGACCCGCAGTATCGACAACAAGAACGTCGTAGAACTTTTTCTTTGCGTGATCAATTGCAGCATTGGCAATGTCAATCGGCTTCTGGTCAGCAGAAGATGGGAAGAAATCAACACCAACATCAGCAGCAAGGGTTTCTAGCTGCTTAATTGCCGCTGGACGGTATACGTCGGCAGAGACAACCAAGACTTTCTTCTTGTCTCTTTCTGTCAGTAGCTTAGAAAGTTTACCTACCGATGTGGTTTTACCCGCACCCTGCAAACCTGCCATTAAGATAACAGCAGGTGGTTGAGCCGCTAAGTTTAGCGCTTCATTTGACTCACCCATGACACCTTCAAGTTCATTTTGAACAATCTTAATGAACTCTTGGCCAGGAGTGAGCGATTTCGAAACTTCTACACCAACGGCTGCTTCTTTAACGCGTTTAATAAAATCACGTACAACAGGCAATGCAACGTCCGCTTCAAGAAGTGCCATTCGCACTTCGCGCAACGTATCTTTAATATTATCTTCGGTCAGGCGACCTTTACCGCTGATATTTTTCAGCGTTTTGGATAAGCGATCCGTTAAATTATCAAACATCTTAGTCTCTTTACCTAGACGGTTTGCAAGGAGCTTCGCCCTTTAAAATGGCGACAAATTACTATGAGTATACCTTAGCCAACCCATGCTTGACACTGCCTAGATGAGTTTTGACCTCTCAAGTCACGCAAATGAACGAGATAAGTCATAGCTCAAGCCGTTGATGCAGGGTATAATTTGTTAAAAATCCACCAGCTTATAGAGAATAATGGACAACCTAATCGCCGTTGTTGCTGCAATACTCTATCTATTAGCGATTGCAACTATAGTCCCGGGCCTTGTTCACCAAACAGGCATCCGTGTCAAAACTGTCTTTGTCAGTGCATTTGTTGCGTTGGCATTTCATGCTTGGCTGCTTAGCGATCTCATTTTAGGTAGTTCGGGGCAGAATCTTAGTATTCTAAATGTCGCCTCACTAATCAGTTTTATCGTATCGCTGGTGATGAGCGGAGCGATGCTCAAAACTCGCCTGTGGTTTTTATTGCCAGTCGTCTACAGCTTTGCTGCGATTAATCTTATTGCCGCCGCTTTTCTGCCGAGCACCTTCATTACTCATCTTGAACAAGATCCAAAGCTGCTGATACATATCTCGTTCGCTTTGTTCTCCTATTCAACCTTGACCATTGGTGCACTGTACGCTCTGCAATTAGCTTGGCTTGATCATAAATTAAAGGCGAAGAAAGCGTTGGCGATTAATCCAAATCTGCCACCTTTACTCATGGTGGAGAGACAGCTCTTTAATATCATTTTGATCGGAAACCTGTTACTCACCGGAACACTTTTAACCGGTTTTGTCTTCGTGCAGGATATGTTCGCACAAGGTAAAGCACACAAGGGCATTCTTTCCTTCATTGCTTGGATTGTTTACTCAGTGCTTCTATGGGGCCACTATCGTAAAGGTTGGCGTGGTCGTAAAGTCACATGGTTTGCCGTCGCTGGCGCAACCTTACTGACCCTTGCCTATTTTGGCAGTCGCTTTGTTCGCGAGATAATCTTGAACTAGTTGATTAAAAAAGGTGCATCTGATGCACCTTTCTTTTATAATGTACAGTCCTTTTTTTGAAATTGACTTCACTGACAAACTAGGTCATAAATTAACCAAACATAACAAGGAAAAGATAAGCTTTGGACGACATATCAACGGGTATCTTATTTGCGCTACTCGCGTGTCTTATTGTTATTTCAGGATATTTTTCAGGTTCAGAGACAGGGATGATGTCTCTAAACCGCTACCGACTCAAACACCTTGCCAACCATGGTCATAAAGGTGCTAAACGCGTAGAAAAACTGCTTGATCGCCCTGATCGACTGATTGGTTTAATCTTAATCGGCAATAACCTAGTAAATATTCTTGCCTCAGCGATTGCCACTATTCTCGGTATGCGTTTATTTGGGGATTTAGGCGTCGCTATTGCGACCGGTGCCCTCACCCTAGTCATACTCGTCTTCGCAGAAGTGACCCCAAAAACCCTTGCTGCTCTGTATCCTGAAAAGGTTTCTTACGCTAGTAGTATCTTACTCACGATTCTAATGAAGGTGCTGTCACCTCTTGTTTTACTGGTCAATTTTATCACCAATGGTTTTATCCGCTTACTTGGTATAAAAGCAAACCACGGTGCGGAAGATCCGCTGAGCTCTGAAGAATTAAGAACCGTTGTAAATGAAGCCGGCAGTTTAATCCCTCGCCGCCACCAAGACATGCTGATATCGATTCTCGACCTCGAGCATGTCACCGTTAACGACATTATGGTGCCTCGCAATGAGATTACCGGTATTGATATCAACGATGACTGGAAATCTATCGTACGTCAGTTAACCCACTCTCCGCATGGTCGAGTTGTTCTATATCGCGATAAGATAGATGAAGTGGTGGGTATGTTGCGTTTACGTGAGTCTTATCGCCTGATGTTGGAAAAAAATGAGTCGACGAAAGAGACACTTTTGCGTGCGGCGGATGAAGTCTACTTTATTCCAGAAAGTACGCCTCTCAATGTCCAATTACTTAAGTTCCAACGCAATAAAGAGCGCATCGGTTTAATTGTCGACGAATATGGCGATATTATCGGCTTGATTACCTTAGAAGACATTCTTGAAGAGATCGTAGGGAAATTTACCACCTCTATTGCACCAAGTCTGTCTGATGAGATCAGCCCACAAGGTGATGGTAGCTTCCTGATTGAGGGCAGCGCCAATATCCGAGATATCAATAAAGGACTTAAGTGGTCTCTACCGACTGATGGACCTAGAACCTTGAACGGCCTAATCCTTGAGCATTTAGAAGATATCCCAGAAAGTCACCTCAGCGTGCAAGTATCTGGACACCCGATGGAGATCGTCGAGTTGGAAGAGAACCGCATCAAGCAGGTAAAAGTCTTTCCAAAACTGAAGTCAAAATAAATCGATTTCATTGAACCACATTCAAGATCAAAAAAGCCTTGGACTGACCAAGGCTTTTTAATACTCAGAGGAAAACGTTAGTCTTCAGTAACACTGAATAAGTTTTCCATATTCAGACCTTGCTTGATAAGAATTTCTCTTAATCGACGTAGGCCTTCTACCTGAATTTGGCGCACTCGCTCGCGAGTTAGATTGATCTCACGTCCTACTTCTTCCAGCGTTGAAGGCTCATAGCCAAGTAGGCCAAAGCGACGGGCTAACACTTCTTTCTGCTTAGGGTTAAGTTCATCTAACCAATGAATCAGAGAATCTCTAATATCGTCATCCTGCGTGGAGACCTCTGGATCTGAGTTATTGACATCCGGAATGATATCCAGCAAGGCTTTTTCGCCATCCCCACTGATCGGTGTATCAACCGAGCTTATACGCTCATTCAAACGCAGCATCTTACTGACATCATCAACTGGCTTATCGAGTTGTATTGCAATCTCTTCAGCGGTTGGTTCGTGATCGAGTTTCTGTGATAGTTCACGCGCTGTGCGCAGATAGATGTTTAGCTCTTTGACAACATGGATAGGTAAACGGATAGTGCGAGTTTGATTCATCAAAGCACGTTCAATGGTTTGGCGGATCCACCAAGTAGCATAAGTAGAGAATCTAAATCCACGTTCTGGATCAAATTTCTCAACCGCTCGGATCAAACCAAGATTACCCTCTTCGATAAGATCTAATAGAGCAAGGCCACGATTGCTGTAACGTCGGGAAATTTTTACAACTAGACGCAGATTACTTTCTATCATGCGTTTACGTGCGGCCTCATCGCCACGAAGAGAGCGCCTCGCGTATAGAACTTCTTCTTCTGCTGTGAGTAGTGGAGAAAAGCCAATTTCGCCTAAGTAAAGCTGTGTCGCATCTAAGCTTTTGCTTGATGCATCAAACTCTTCTTTGGAGTCCTCAGTTAAATCTAATTTAGTGGATTCGGTAGTTTGAAACGTATCCATCGTTTCGTCACTAACTTCGAATGATTCGACTTTCGTTGCTGCATTGCTGATACTCATAGCGCCTCCCCTTGGCGAGCTAGCAAGACATTACTACGTTTAATGTCGCTATTTTACTCTAATAGTAAATTTTATGGTAAGTAGCGTTTTGGATTGACTGACTTACCTTGATAGCGAATTTCAAAGTGCAAACGAACACTACTGGCTCCGGAGCTGCCCATTGTTGCAATCTTTTGGCCTGCTTTTACACTCTGTCCTTCGTGTACTAGCAACCGATCATTATGTGCATATGCACTGAGGTAATTGTCGTTATGTTTAATAATCACGAGATTACCGTAACCGCGTAGCGCATTGCCTGAATAAACGACGGTGCCACCTGCTGTTGATACGATAGATTGACCACGCTGTCCTGCGATATCAATACCTTTGTTCCCTTGATCTCCAGCAGAGAAGTTTTTGATTACTCTCCCTTTTGTTGGCCATAACCACTTGGAAATTTTGTTGTTGTTTGAAGTTGATTTACTGGCTGTGTTGGTCACTTTTTGTTTGTCGTTAGAACCAACATACTCCTTTGATTTCGATTGATCAACCTTCTTAGGAGGATCTTTTTTAACCTGTGTTTGATTGTTTTTTGTACTACTTGGGGTAACCTTTTGATTCGAGTTTTTACTCGACACTGTACTCGTTTGTGGTTTCGACGGTACTGCTGCAACCGCGATTGCAGCTCCAGCACCTGTACCACCATAGGCTGGAGCATTGTATGCAGGTTGCCATAACTTAAGCTTCTGACCAGGGTAAATCGTGTAAGGCGCTTTTAATGAGTTGTAGCTAATTATCTCATTAACATCCTTGTCAGTAACATAAGCAATGAAATATAGCGTGTCGCCTTTTTCTACCTGATAGTAACTGCCTCGATAACTGCCACGAGAAACAGAGCCATAGTCTTTTTGAAGACCAGATACTGGTGCAGGCGAATGAGCAGCACATCCAAATAACATACTGCTTAATCCAAGAATGAGAAGTAAGACGATACAACGCTTCATTACTATGCGAGGTCACCCGCGACTAAAGGAACAAAACGCACCATCTCAATGATCTCTGAACTGAATTGATCATCTTGGCGAGTGATCTTTAACAGTTGCTGCTCTTCTGTTCCAACCGGGATAACCATAATACCTTTATTATTCAGTTGCTCTAGTAATGCAGAGGGCACCGATTCGGCTGCCGCTGTGACGATAATGGCATCAAACGGTCCCTTGGCTGGCCAGCCTTGCCAACCATCGCCATGCTTAGTCGATACATTATATATATCTAACTGTTTAAGGCGCCTTTTCGCTTCCCACTGCAATGCTTTAATACGTTCGATAGAGTAAACATGATCGACAAGCTGCGCTAACACCGCAGTCTGATAACCCGACCCCGTTCCTATCTCAAGAACACGACTGTCTCTGCTTAGCTCTAACATTTCTGTCATTTTAGCGACAATGTAGGGCTGTGAAATTGTCTGTCCCTGACCAATAGGCAACGCGTTATTATCATAGGCTTGGTGCATCATCGCTTGAGAGACAAATTGCTCTCTAGGAAGGCGATAAATAGCATCAAGTACCTTTTTATCTTGTATGCCACTCGCGACAAGAAAGTCGATTAATCTGTCAGCATGTGGATTGACCATTGTTACTTATCCTTTAACCAATTATCCATACTCGCAAGAGACTCATGGGCCGTAAGATCGACTTGAAGCGGAGTGATGGACACGTAACCGCGTTCAATGGCAAAAAAGTCGGTACCTTCACCCGCATCTTGTTCTTTGCCTGGAGGACCAAGCCAATAAATATCATGACCACGCGGATCTTTCTGCTTAATCATTGCTTCTGCGTGATGGCGCGCACCAAGTCGAGTCACCACAGTGCCTTTCAGCTGTTCAGGCTTCACATCAGGAACATTAACATTCAGTAAACGGTTCGTTGGGATCGGTGATCGAGCATGCTGAGCAACCATTTGACGCGCAATATTGGCGGCAGTTCCAAAATGATGTTTGCCAACTAAAGAGAAAGCAATGGCTTGAACACCAAGAAAATGACCTTCCATCGCTGCCGCAACCGTGCCTGAATAGAGCACATCATCACCGAGGTTCGCACCATGATTAATGCCCGTTAAAACAAGATCAGGCAGTTGATCTTTCATCAATTCGTTGAGAGCAAAATGAACACAATCCGTCGGCGTACCTTGCACAGAATAGACCTGTGGAGCTATTTGATTCACTCGCAAAGGCTGCTCTAACGTCAGAGAGTTGGAAGCTCCTGAACGGTTACGGTCAGGGGCAACAATCGTCACCTCTGCCATATCGCGTAGCGCATCTGCCAGAGTATGAATGCCTTCCGCATGCACTCCATCATCGTTACTGATCAATATTCTCAGACGTCTATCGCTCATTGGTATTGGCGCTCCACTTCGATCTCTTCAATGAGTTCTCGAATAATCGCTGTCGCGAAACAACCAGCGTCCAGAGAGAAGGTTAGCGTTACATTATCTCCCTCGACTTCCCAACTCAGATCTTGAGGCATCAAGCCAATTTCACGACGATCATGGCGCATTCTATTACCACGAATCAATGCCATCAGATCGGGTTCCGCATCTAAATGAGGTTGCTCAAGCGTTAAAGCCTGATTCTTGGTAGGCAGTTCATTGTCACCGGCCAAAGCCGCTGTAAGCTGAACATCCCCTTGCATCAACTGGCTATTGACTTGATCTAAGCTGTCAAGTTCAACGGTTTGTAATGCGTTATCTTGTAGGATCAAATCACCATCGACAGCTTGCGTGAATAGACCTTTTTCAATCCGCTCAGAAACAATGCGGTTAAAAATCCATGAACGAGCCGCAGAAAGGTACAGACTGCGTTTGTTTTGGTTGCGCGTGCGAACATTTTCACGTCCCCAGCGTCTTGCCTCGCTAAGGTTGTTGCCTTGATTACCAAAACGCTGACTACCAAAATAATTTGGCACACCGACTTTACTCACCGCTTCTAGGCGCTGTAAAACATCAGCGACATCGGTGACTTCCGAGAGAGTGATAACAAATTGGTTCCCAACCAGATCGCCTGGACGTAACTTCTTGTTATGTCTATCTGTCGCCAATATCTCTATGTTCGGATATTGAGCAAGGAACGAAGAGAAGTCAGGCGTATCACCTTTAGGTAGATGAATGCTCAACCACTGCTCAGTAACAGCATGGCGATCTTTTAGACCAGCCCAACTGACATCCTTAGATTTTACACCACATACCTTTGCCAACTCGTTAGCGACAAAGCTGGTGTTTTCCCCGCTTTTACGGATGCGCACCATTAAATGCTCACCACTGCCAGTAAACTCAAAACCAAGATCTTCATTAACTTGGAAATGTTCTGGTTTGGCTTTTAGCTTACCTTTAGACGTTGGCTTACCATTTAAGTACGCCAATGAAGATAGAATATCAGACATAGTATTTTCCATACTGAACGAAGGATTGCTGTCGCATCCCCACGTTCAATAAGCTTTGTTATTCTTTAACAAGCAACACAACTGCTTCAGTTGCGATGCCTTCTTTTCGCCCAGTAAAACCAAGGCGTTCTGTCGTTGTTGCCTTGACATTAATATTAGTCAAATCGGTCTCAAGGTCTTGGGCTATAACTTGACACATAGCGTCGATATAAGGCGCCATTTTAGGGGCTTGGGCAATAATCGTAATATCCACATTCCCTAAAATATAGCCTTGCTGACGTACTCTCCGGTACACATCACGCAGCAAATCTCGACTGTTGGCGCCTTTCCATTTGTCATCCGTATCAGGAAAGTGTCGACCAATGTCTCCAGCAGCAATCGCACCAAGCAATGCATCACATAAAGCATGTAAAGCCACATCACCATCGGAATGAGCAATCAACCCTTGTTCATAGGGGACCTCGACACCGCCAATAACAACGGGACCTTCTCCACCAAATTTATGTACATCAAAGCCGTGGCCAATTCGAATCATGAGTTATCCTTTATTTCTCGTCAGATAAAACTCGGCTAACGCTAAATCTTCAGGTTGAGTTATTTTTATATTGTCAGCTCGGCCATGAACCAAAGCTGGCTTCTCCCCAAGCCATTCAATAGCAGACGCTTCGTCAGTAATTGGGACACCTTGGTCTAGTGCTTGCGACAAAGCATATCTAAGCGGTTGAGTTTTAAAAAGTTGTGGTGTTAATGCATGCCACAATGCTTCCCTATCAACGGTGTGGTCGATATTTTGTTGAGCATTCGCTCGTTTCATCGTATCTCTGACTGGCGTAGCAAGAATGCCACCGAGTTGATTGGTAACCGCTACCTTAATCAGATTATCGATGTCATTTAGGTCAACACAAGGTCTCGCCGCATCGTGAACCATTGCCCACTGCGCTAACTGATTACTCTCGATGTAATCAAGGGCTGATAGCACAGAGTCCGCTCTTTCCTTGCCTCCAGAGACTCTTATCACCTCTGGATTATTCGCCAAACTGAGTTGAGGAAAATATGGGTCATCATCACTGATGGCGACAATAACTTTGTCGACTAATGTGTGAGTTAAGAGCTTCTCAACAGTATGCTCGAGAATGGTTTTTCCTGATATTTTAAGATACTGCTTTGGACGATCTGCCTGCATGCGACTGCCGACACCCGCAGCAGGAACCACCGCCACAATGGAGAGTGAAGAGGTTAACGTCATTTAATTATTCTCTCCAACGATACGATAGAAAGTCTCACCTTCTTTAATCATACCTAGCTCATGCCTAGCACGTTCTTCGATAGCATCTAGGCCTTGGCGTAAATCGTCTATTTCTGCGAACATTTCATTGTTTCTAGCTTGAAGATTGTTATTCACTTGATGCTGAACCTGCGTTTCAGCGTTCACTGCTTGAAAATCTGAAATACCATTTTTGCCAAACCACAGTTCAAATTGTAGCCAGCCAAGAATCAAGCATAAGGTCAGTGCAAAAATTCGCATATGATTAATCAAAGAAGAGAAAGATCAAGACCACATATATACCACAATGTCGCTGCTGGCGCGAGATTGGGCTATGTGGTCTTAGTTAAGATCATGTTGAAAATGAGTTCGTTAGTTCAGTGTCAAAAACGCAATAAGTCCGACACCAAGTAGCAAACGGTAAATCACAAATGGGGTCATTCCCATACGAGAAATTAATTTCAAGAAGAAGTGAATACAAATATATGCACTAATAAATGACGTAACGATTCCCGTCATCAGGAAGCCGAAATGAATGGGCTCACCACTAGTTACTAATTTGAGACCTAAGTAACCACCCGCAAGCAGAATAATTGGGATAGACATTAGAAATGAGAAACGCGCTGCCGCTTCTCTAGTAAATCCGAGATAAAGTGCGGCGGTAATTGTCGCGCCTGAGCGAGAGGTTCCAGGGATCATTGCCAAAGCCTGACTGATACCGATAAACAGAGCTTTCTTCCAATCGGCACTATATTCATCATCCACTAACTTGGCATTTTTATCGACAAACCACAGCAGCAAGCCAAAAACGATGGTTGTTGTCGCAATGACCCATGCGCTACGCAAGTAGATTTCAATAAAGTCCTTCATCAGTAGGCCAAAGACACAAGCCGGAATCGTCGCTAAAACTATCATCCATGCCAGTTTTGACTCTTTGCTTCGCTCTCCCTTAAAAATGGAGGCAAAGAAAGCAGAAAGAAGACTAACAACTTCATTGCGGAAGTAAATCACCACCGCGGCTAACGTACCAACATGGACGGCAACATCAAAAGCTAGGCCTTGATCTTCCCAACCTAAAATTGCCGAAGGTAGAATTAGATGCGCTGAACTCGAAATGGGCAAGAATTCCGTCAAACCCTGAATTAGAGCCAGAATAAAGGCTTCAAAGTAACTCATTAAAATCTCATCTTTTTATTAGCTAAACCACATAGGAACAGGCTCTAGAACAACATCAAAATGGGACTGCTGCCAGATCTGTTCAATCGTTCGCCCATCTTGAGGCACAACCAGCTGTGGACAAAGCTCCACCAAAGGCTGGAGAACAAAAGCATATTTAAAAATATCGCTGCGTGGTAATTGCGGTTTTTCGCTGGAAACCTGTTCACCAAACAAAATAATGTCGAGATCGACCGTTCTTGGCTCAAACTTACCCGCGTCCACCGCGCGCCCCCATTTCAGCTCAATATCTCTCAATTGACGTGAAAATTCTGTCAATGTAAGTGATGTTTTGATCTCTGCCACTAAGTTGTAGAAGGCATGGCTTTCAAAACCAACGGCTTCGCATTCGAAAATCGTCGAAAGACGAATATCCTGCCCGAGAGCTCTAAGCTCTTCAATCGCCGCTTGAATATGCTTGCGTCGATCGATATTCGATCCTATGCCAACATAAGCGGTTATCATGCAACGCCTCGTTCGATGATAACACCCACTCCTTTAGCTTGCGGTACAGCTCCTGGCTTGGTTAAACGAATCTTAATCCAAGGCACATTGAAACGCGTCATGATCAACTCAGCGATCTCTTCTGCAACACGCTCAACAAGCAGGAAACGTCCACCTTCAATATACGATAGAACGGCGGAACTCACCTGAGCATAATCCAAAGCATCAACAACATCATCGCTTTTACCTGCCGGACGATTGTCATGAGCCATTTCAATATCAAGCACTAACTTTTGCTTAATCTCTTGCTCCCAGTCGTATACACCGATCGTAGTAATTACTTCCAATTGCTCAATAAATACTTTGTCCATCTGTTACTTCCTTAGAGGTCGGATACCCAAATCAGGTAAAAAGTCGTACAATTTCTGCCTCAAACCTCGTACATGTGTAGTTTGAGAGCGTCAAGCGCGATATGATATCAGTTACTTGCTTGGCTAACACCTGTTTCGGACGAGTTCTCTACTATGACCCCACTAGCGCTGGTTATGATCATTTCAGCCTATCTACTAGGCTCGATCTCGAGTGCGGTTTTAATTTGTCGTATTTTGAGATTGCCGGATCCACGAGGAGTGGGTTCGAACAATCCGGGCGCAACGAATGTTCTTCGAATCGGAGGCAAGAAAGCCGCGGTTGCTGTCTTACTCTGTGACATGCTGAAAGGCACCATACCCGTCTGGGGTGGTTACTTTTTAGGTATTGATCCCATTATGCTAGGCGTGATTGCCATAGCGGCTTGCTTAGGACATATGTACCCTATTTTCTTCCATTTTAAAGGCGGAAAAGGCGTAGCAACTGCACTGGGCGCGATCGCTCCTATTGGATTAGATCTGACCGCGATGATTATTGCTACGTGGATTGGTGTTGCTTTTTTGTTTCGATATTCTTCACTCGCGGCACTTGTCACTGTATTGCTCGCACCGTTCTACACTTGGATGATAAAGCCACAATATACTCTGCCAGTCGCCATGCTCTGCTGTCTGATCATTTTCAGACACCATCAGAATATAAAACGCCTATTGGAAGGCACTGAACCTAAAGTCGGTGAAAAGAAGAATGGATTAAATAAAGCCTCATAACGAGGCTTTATTTTTGGATGGCGAACAACTTTAAGCGTGAATTCTGTCTAGGAAATTTTTAAGCATTTCTGTGACAAATTCCGGCTGTTCAAGATTCGAGATATGCCCAGCCCTCGGGATCTGAATGAGTTCTGAACCACTAATGCAATCGTGCATAAGATAAGACTCTAGCACTGGGCGAGGTTTATCCTCCTGCCCAACTGCAATCAGCACCGGCAGAGCAAACTTCTCAATATCTTCAATCTGATCTCGACGACCAAACACCATTCGCCCTACTCGTGCGACCTCTACAGCTTTCTCACCTTTCAATGCCAGCAGAGATTGAACGAACTGATCCACCAATTGAGGGTTATCTTGCTGAACATTATTGGCAAAAAATAGCGGCGTGACGGCTTCGGCAATCGGTGCAGGCACCGCTTGTGCCTGACAGATGGCATCGAGCATCGCAAAATACTTTTTATGGGTAACTTCAGGCTCCAAGCCAACAAATGTATCCATCAGAACTAGGGCATTCACACGCTGCGGCGCGAGTGAGACAAGTTCAGTCCCCCACATTCCCCCAACCGATAAACCAACCAGTGAGAAAGTTTCAATATCTAGGTGATCCATCAACGCAAGAATTTGCTGAGCGTAGTCAGTCAGTGAGCGTGTTGAACTAGGAGCAAAGTCAGAATCACCATGTGCCCACAACTCAGGGACAATACAACGATAGTGTTGGCTCAATGCCTCAACCTGCGGAGCCCACATTTGGCTGTCCCACAAGTAGCTGTGACCAAAAACAATCACAGGTCCTTGACCTACATCCTGATAAGCCATTTCACAGCCATCAATGGCAAACTTATTCATCTTTTGTATTCCAGATATTATTTCAAAAGTGCAGCCTATCATTATTTGCGTAATGAAGAGCTCGGAGCTTAGATATAGCAAGGTCGCCCAATGAGGCGACCTTTTTTATGCATCGTTAGATTATGCAATAGACTCAAGTTGGTCGATCGGCCAACGTGGCACCGCTTGAACGGAAAGATCGGCGACTTCACCATTTTTTAGACGCTGCATACCTGCGTAAGCGATCATCGCGCCATTGTCGGTACAGAACTCAGTTCTAGGGTAGTAAACTTCGCCGCCGATTTTCTTCGCAAGCTGTTCTAAATCGGCACGTAATCTGCGGTTAGCACTAACGCCACCTGCAATTACGATACGCTTGAATCCCGTTTGTTCCAGTGCACGCTTACACTTGATAGTTAAGGTTGCACACACTGCCTCTTCAAACGCAAGGGCGATATCTGCACGCGTTTGCTCATCATCGCCATTCGCTGCAATGGTATTCGCGGTAAAAGTTTTTAAACCAGAAAAACTCATATCTAGACCCGGACGATCTGTCATTGGTCGTGGAAACTTGAAGCGACCAGGCGTGCCTTTTTCGGCCAATTTCGATAGCAGTGGACCTCCAGGATAATCGAGCCCCATCAGTTTCGCGGTTTTGTCGAACGCTTCACCTGCTGCATCATCAATCGATTCACCCAGAATCTTGTATTCACCGATGCCTTTAACTTCAACCATCATAGAGTGTCCACCCGACACTAACACCGCAACAAACGGGAAAGGAGGTGGATTGTCTTCCAGCATCGGAGCAAGTAGGTGGCCTTCCATATGATGCACAGGAACCGCCGGAACTCCCCAAGCATAAGCAAGGCTGCGACCGATTGTTGCGCCGACTAACAACGCCCCCACAAGACCAGGGCCTGCCGTGTAAGCAACGCCGTCAATATCTTTTGGAGTCAGATTTGCCTCAGCCATAGCGGCCTTGATCAACGGAATTGTTTTCTTAACGTGATCACGAGAAGCCAGTTCAGGAACGACACCACCGTAATCGGCGTGAAGTTTTACCTGACTATAAAGCTGATGAGAAAGTAGCCCCTTCTCATCATCATAAATAGCAATTCCCGTTTCATCACAAGAGGTTTCGATACCAATAATGCGCATGGTTTACCCTGGATGTCTTTGTCTCAAATTCAAAATTGGCGCAATCTTACCGCGCCTTAGCTTCTCAAACAAATTTTGTGCAAACTCTACCCAACAAAATACTTTACAAAGCCAGTGTGATCGGATTAAAATTCCGCACCATTTTTGATCAAGCTGATTGTAGACCTAGCGACTAAGTTAGGTACTGTGAAGTCAGCATTAACGAATTAACCCCTGAGGTGAAAGGCATATGCCAGTAGTTAAAGTACGTGAAAACGAACCGTTCGACGTTGCACTACGTCGTTTCAAACGCTCTTGCGAAAAAGCAGGTATCCTTTCTGAAGTGCGTCGTCGTGAGCACTACGAAAAACCAACTACAGTTCGCAAACGCGCTAAAGCAGCAGCTCAAAAGCGTCACGCTAAGAAGCTTGCTCGCGAAAACGCTCGTCGCGTTCGCCTGTACTAATAACTAAGTCCTAAAGGATTCTAGTTATGGCTCTGATTGAAAAACTCAAAGAAGAGCAAAAATTAGCGATGAAAGCCAAGGACAAAGCGCGCCTTGGCACTATCCGTTTAGCTCTGTCAGCAATTAAGCAACGTGAAGTAGACGAACAGATTACTCTGAACGACGACGACATTCTTGCTGTTCTGACTAAAATGGTTAAACAACGTCGCGACTCTGTCGCTCAATTTGAAGCAGCTAATCGTCAAGATTTAGCTGATGCAGAGAAAGCTGAAATTACCGTACTTGAGGAATTTATGCCTCAACCACTCACTGACGATGAGGTAGCAGCATTGGTTGACAATGCGATTGCTGAATCAGGTGCTGCGGGCATGCAAGACATGGGTAAAGTAATGGGCGTTCTTAAACCTCAAATTCAAGGGCGTGCAGATATGGGTAAAGTAAGTGGTTTAGTTCGCTCTAAACTGGCTTAATCTCCCAAATCAATTGCAACAAGCCGTGCTATCCTTCGGAATGCGCGGCTTGTTTGTATCTACTCTTTCATTTTTTGTTAGTGCGTTTTTCTAAGGTTTTATGGCAGGACACATCCCTCGTAGTTTCATTGATGACCTCCTCGCTCGACTCGATATTGTCGACATTGTTGACGCTCGCGTAAAACTTAAGAAAAAAGGCAAAAACTACGGCGCTTGCTGCCCTTTCCACAACGAAAAAACGCCGTCTTTCAGCGTCTCTCAAGAAAAACAGTTCTATCATTGCTTTGGCTGTGGTGCACACGGTAACGCCATTGATTTTATGATGGAGTATGAACGCTTAGAGTTTGTCGAGGCGATTGAAGAACTCGCCTCTTACCTCGGATTGGACGTTCCTAGAGAACAAAGACAAGGCGGTGGTTTTCAATCCAACCAACCGCGAGCCAATACGGAACAAAAGCGTAATCTATACGACATTATGGGCAGCATTGCTCAGTTTTATCGTGATCAGCTCAAACTGCCTAAAAGCAAAATAGCCATTGATTATCTGAAAGATCGTGGGTTGTCCGGCCAAATTGTACAGAAATTTGGTATTGGATATATAGCCGATGAATGGGACTTAGTACGCAAGAATTTTGGTCAAACACAGCAAACGCAAGATATGTTGGTTACTGGCGGTATGCTGATCGAAAACGATAATGGCAATCGCTACGACCGTTTTCGTGGACGTGTGATGTTTCCAATTCGAGATCGCCGTGGACGAGTGATTGGATTTGGTGGCCGTGTTATTGGCGACGGCACGCCTAAATACCTAAACTCTCCAGAGACGCCGATCTTCCATAAAGGCAAAGAGCTTTACGGCCTTTATGAAGTCATGCAAGCATACCGAGAGCCACCACAAATCTTAGTGGTTGAAGGCTATATGGATGTGGTTGCTTTGGCCCAGTATGGCGTGGATTACTCCGTCGCTTCGCTAGGTACATCGACAACAGGTGATCATATACAGCTGCTTTTCCGCCAAACAAATACCGTGGTGTGTTGTTATGATGGTGACAGAGCGGGTAAAGAAGCCGCGTGGCGCGCTCTTGAAAATGCGCTTCAGTATTTAAAAACCGGTAACACGCTTAAATTTTTGTTCCTACCTGATGGCGAAGACCCCGATAGCTTTGTCCGTGCACACGGTAAAGAAGCATTGGAACAAAAAATTGAGCAGGCTACTCCACTTTCAAGCTATCTATTTGATAACCTGATCGAAATCCATCAGTTAAACCTTGGGAGCCATGAAGGTAAGTCGGCGCTAAGGGCACACGCCAGTGCGCTTATTGACAAGATTCCAGATCCCTATTTTCAAGAGTTACTTGAAAAACTCTTAGATGAAAGAACAGGATTTGATAATAGGCTTCGCCAAGCTCGCAAAAAAAACACAGAGACTCGACCTCAGCCACATAAAGAGATCAAGCGCACACCAATGCGTGAAGTGATCGCTTTGCTTATTCAAAATCCGAACTATGCTGATATGGTACCGGATCTCTCAACTGTGAGAGAGTTAACAGTGCCTGGTCTAAGTTTATTTGTCGAAGTGCTTGAATATTGTCACCAGCACCCCAATATAACTACGGGCCAGCTACTTGAGCGCTGGCGAAATAGTAGCCATGAGGCATTGTTGTCACGTCTAGCTGGGTGGGAAATCCCCCTCGACGAAGACAACGAAAAAGATATATTTTTAGACTCGCTGGACAAAATTCTTGCCCAGTGTGTTGAAAAGCAAATTGAAAATCTGCAGGCCAAAGAAAGAAGCGTCGGTTTATCAACCGAAGAGAAACGGGAGCTACTAGCGTTAATGCTAGATTTAAAAGCGTAACCCTATTCAGATAGTCAGCAATCAATTAATTTGTTAAGATGTGTGGTTTGCAACTCGCATACTAATTCCTTCACCAGATACTAAGTTGGATACCGTCTATGGATCAAAATCCGCAGTCACAGCTAAAACAACTTGTCATTAAAGGCAAGGAACAAGGCTATCTGACCTACGCAGAAGTAAACGACCACCTGCCAGCAGAAATCGTCGATTCAGAGCAGGTCGAAGATATCATTCAAATGATCAACGACATGGGCATCCGAGTAGTAGAAACTGCTCCTGATGCTGATGATCTTGCACTGAATGATGACGATACAATTACCGATGAAGATGCTGCAGAAGCCGCAGCGGCTGCGCTATCTAGCGTAGAAAATGAGATCGGCCGTACTACAGACCCTGTTCGCATGTACATGCGTGAAATGGGTACTGTTGAACTATTGACTCGTGAAGGCGAGATCGATATTGCTAAGCGTATTGAAGATGGTATTAACCAAGTTCAAAATGCAGTGGCAGAGTATCCGGGCACTATCCCATACATCCTCGAGCAATTTGATAAAGTTCAAGCTGAAGAGCTACGTCTGACCGACCTAATTACCGGTTTCGTTGATCCAGATGCAGATGAAACAACAGCACCGACAGCGACGCACATCGGTTCTGAGCTTGCTGAATCTGATCTTGAAGATGAAGACGCAGATTCAGACGACGAAGATGTGGATGACGACGAAACCGAAGAGGAAGAAGATACAGGTATTGATCCTGAACTTGCTCTAGAGAAGTTTACTTCGCTACGTAACACTTTCCAAAACTTCCAGCTAGCGTGCAATGAATACGGTGGTGAAAGTTCAAAAGCACAAGCCGCTCACGAGCTTGTGTTAGATGTGTTCAAAGAGTTCCGTCTAACTCCAAAACAGTTCGACTACCTAGTTGAAGAGCTACGCACTTCAATGGAACGTGTACGTACTCAAGAGCGTCTTATCATGAAGGCAGCGGTTGAGTATGGCAAAATGCCGAAGAAATCATTCATCACGCTATTCACGGGTAATGAATCAAGTGATGCATGGCTTGACGAGATCTTAGCGTCTGATAAACCATACGCCGAAAAAATTCGTCGCAGTGAAGAAGATATTCGCCGTTCAATTTCAAAACTGAAAATGATCGAAGAAGAAACTTCTCTGACAGTTCAAAGCATCAAAGATATCAGCCGTCGTATGTCTATCGGTGAAGCGAAAGCTCGTCGTGCGAAGAAAGAGATGGTTGAAGCGAACTTACGTCTGGTTATTTCTATCGCTAAGAAATACACCAACCGCGGCCTACAATTCTTGGATCTTATCCAAGAAGGTAACATCGGCCTGATGAAAGCAGTAGATAAGTTCGAATATCGTCGTGGTTACAAGTTCTCAACTTACGCCACTTGGTGGATTCGTCAGGCAATTACTCGCTCGATTGCAGACCAAGCTCGTACGATTCGTATTCCGGTTCACATGATTGAAACCATCAACAAACTGAACCGTATCTCTCGTCAAATGCTACAAGAGATGGGCCGTGAGCCTCTGCCAGAAGAGCTAGCAGAGCGCATGCAAATGCCTGAAGATAAGATTCGTAAAGTACTTAAAATCGCTAAAGAGCCAATCTCTATGGAGACACCAATCGGTGACGACGAAGATTCGCATCTAGGTGATTTTATCGAGGATACTACGCTAGAACTGCCTCTAGACTCTGCAACCGCAACCAGTCTAAAAGTAGCAACTAAAGATGTTCTAGCAGGTTTGACTCCGCGTGAAGCGAAAGTACTGCGTATGCGTTTTGGTATCGACATGAACACTGACCATACTTTAGAAGAAGTAGGTAAGCAGTTTGACGTAACTCGTGAACGTATCCGTCAGATCGAAGCAAAAGCACTGCGTAAACTTCGTCACCCTAGCCGCTCAGAAACTCTACGCAGCTTCCTAGACGAATAGTCGATAGCTTATTTTCTCGACAATTGATTAAAAGGTGGGCTAAAGCTCACCTTTTTTATATCTATTCGATTTAAGTGGATAAAAACTAAGCGCATTTATACCCGTTACTGGCTAGACAGCTAGATCCTCATCCCCTATAATCATTGCCCTATAAGGCCCCTTAGCTCAGTGGTTAGAGCAGTCGACTCATAATCGATTGGTCCCCAGTTCAAGTCTGGGAGGGGCCACCAAATTCCAGAAGGTTAGTAAGCGTAGTGTTTACTAACCTTTTTTTGTACCTGACGATTTTGGGTCAGGTAATGGGTCAGGTAAGCCCCAATCACGCACTCTTCTCTGCCTTCTTCCAATACTAATCCGAATACTACGCTGTTGCCAAATATGTCGTTTTGGCTGATAAATATCTCTCATAGAGAACAAAGAGAGGTATTAAACTCGCAAGCCAACCATAAGTAACTTAAATTACACTTATAGATAATTTCTTATACAGTCACGACAAAAGTGAGTTATAGTGAACTTATATATTAAGACCAACCCAATAGTGACAAAAGTACATTAAAAGGCACTTATGAAAAAAGGTAAGATGGTAAAGGCACAACCTATGCCTGATTTGAATACCGAGTTCAGTATGGAAACGCTGGGGAGCGCCATTCGCTCAAAGCGTACCGATAGAGGCTGGCGTATTGATGATCTCGCTTCCAAAGCCAACTTATCTCGTAGAACCGTCATGAAGGTAGAAAAAGGCGATACCAGTGTCACCTTTGCCAATGTACTCGTCCTCATGGACATCTTAGGGCTATCGCTACGTCTTATCGATTTAAACCTATTTGTTCGTCCACATAGCCAAATAACCTCCCAAGCTGAAAACAGCGTGAGAAGCAGTGAGGACGGTTGGTATGAGTAAGTTACAACAGTTAGACGTGTTTATCGGTACGAATACCAAAATTGGTCGTTTGATTCTTCCTGTCGGAACAGAAACAGAGTTCTCATTCATCTATGACGATGAATGGAAACACACTGGTTTCCCGATTTCGCCACACATCCCTTTCGATGATCAAGCTTCGCCACGTAGTATCGAGAACTACCTCAGAAATCTCCTTCCTGAAGGAGAAGCCTTTGAGGAGATGATACAAAACACCACTATCTCCAAAAGCAACACGTTCGGGCTGATTCGTAAGCTTGGTGCGGAAACATCTGGCGCACTATCTTTTCGAGTTCAAAGCTCGGAACTTGGGGAAACCAGTTTTAGATCTGTTCCTGATGATGAACTAATAGAACGACTAGAGCGAAATCTAGCGCCATTAGTGTATTGGGACGGTAAGGTTCGCCTTTCGGTTGCTGGTGTTCAAAACAAGTTAAACTTACTTAAGCGCGGTGATGAATGGGGGTTTGGTGAAGGCAAATTAAGTTCGAACTACATTCTGAAGTTTGAAAGCGGTAGTGCACCGTGTATTGCTGTTAATGAGTTCTTTTGTATGACATTAGCCAAGCTAGCAGGCTTGGACGTCGCTAATGTTGAGTTAACTCGCATTGGGAAAACTAGGACACTGATCATAGAGCGGTTCGATCGTGCCTATATCGAGGCGAGTGATGTCGTTCAACGAAGACATGTGATTGATGGCTGTCAGGCAACTGACTTACCTCCAGGTTACAAATACGAGCGTCAGAATGGGGATGAAGGCGATGGCGTATATATGCGTGATGGCGTTTCTTTCCCACGCTTACTGAGCGTCAAAACCATAGACACGGTCATCACTAACCTAAAGCTCACTCAATGGATGCTCTTTAATCTAGCAACGCTAAACTACGATGCTCATGGTAAAAACATTAGCTTCTTCGTCACCCCTAAAGGCCTAGAACTGACCCCTTTTTATGATTTAGTAAACATAGAAGCAATCGCTCAAGAGGGAGCAAAACACAACTCACGAAGCGGTAAGTTGTCTGCTGATGAGAGTCGTGCCGCCAGTATCCCTCAATATTTTGCAATGTCGATTGGAGATTGGGAAAGTGAAGACTTTCAAAATCCGCCGAAAGGTAACTTCAAACGCCCTATCACCAGCTATGATTTAGCTGAATTCGGCGCTCTGCTGAGTTATTCAGGCAGCAAAATGGCTTCCATAATGGTAGAAACCGTTGGTGCTATAAAAAATGCTCTGAAGGAAGCGATTGAACTTACCGAAGCCCAAGGAATCGAGGATGGAGAACGTGAACATATAGAACTATGTGTATCACTCATTCACTCAGAATGTGACAACTTGCTAGCTCAAGCCGACAGCGTGCCAGAAATGAGTGAGCTTCTTTAATGGATAATACAGGGGCTATAGTAATAGATTTATAGATTATTTTTGGGCATTTTTGAGTTAGAGAATACTAAAAGTCTCTAAAAAGTCTCTAAAAGAAGTCTCTAAAAGGACAGGCACTATAAATCTAAAAGGACAGGCACTATTAAAAGATACTTATGCTCCAGGCATAATCTATCGGTGAAATCGGTATTAATTTGTCCGACAGGGGGAGAGGGGTGCGTTCTGTCTGTCACGGTTTTGCGTGAATGAGTCTATTGAGGCTTTTTTGAGTAACGAGTGATTCACCAAAAACATTTTTGGTTTCGTGTGGGTTTCTTACTAGAAATTTAATGGTTGGTTAATCGCTTAGCTATCCAACCGAAGTAAATTGAGTCGCTTTCGATTCATCAGCTGTTTGGCCATCATTGCGCTTTGGGTACAACCTACTGTAGTGCAGCGTAGCCGCTCCAGTCGTGCCCTGTTGCCTTCTTGGGTAACTATGATGGCTATCTGCAAACCGATGGTTATGGTGCTTATGATGGGCTTCATCTCGTCACCAATGTCGGTTGCTTCGCGCATGCTCGGCGCAAGTTCATGGACGCGAAAAAGCTTCAAGGCAAAGGCAAGCCAGGTAAAGCGGATAAAGCGCTGGCCAAAATCCAGAAGCTTTATGGGATAGAATCACGCTTAAAAGGTGAGTCTGCTGAAAAACGAAGAGCAGAGCGTCAAACAGACGCCAAACCGATACTCGATGAGCTTTACGAATGGATGACAACTCAACAAGTGCTTGAGTCTAGCCCGCTGGTTATTGGGAGAAAGAACTCTTATGACCTTTTTCAAGTTTTTCGACAAAACCTCTCTCTCCTCTGTGAGGCGAGGCATGTTTTCAACGCTAGAATCGCCTGAAAGTGAATCAGCAATTACTTGGGTTATACATACTCTTATTCGGGGATCTTTAGCCCCAACATGGTTTTCGTAATGAGTTTACCTCTATCTGGCTGCTAGTATCTAACCGAGTGGTCGACTTAAATTCTTAACGAGGATTACTCACCTTGATCTTCTTCACTTTCAGGCAAATTTTATGCTTTCTGGCTCCGTGTGGATACAGCAATATCCCACATAAAGCCAAGCAATTCTCTTGCAACAGCAGTAATGGCGACTTGTGATTTCTTTCCCTTAGCAACTAAGCTCCGATAGCGAAAGCACAACCTTTGCTGAGCCTTCCAAGAAATATCTTTGGCCTCTTGGCAGACGCTGTCGGGACGGTAAGTCACTAACCAGTTACCAACTTTTGCATTATTCCTGTAAGCCCATGCTGCCTCATACAGCAGCCGTCTTAACTCAACATTGCCAGCTTTAGTAATTCCGAATTTACGAGTAGTGCTACCACTAGAGTACTCACCAGGTATTAGGCCAAGGAATGCCATAATTTGCTTAGGATTACTAAATCGTGAAAAGTCTCCGAGTTCAGTCGCTACAGAGATAGCGATGGTACGACCAACACCTTTTAACGCTTGTAACTGATTGACGAGGTTGTATAAGGACCAATTAGGTAGTAATCGATCAATTTCTTGGTCTAGTTGCTCTATTCGATTTTCTATTTGCTCTAAGCTCTGTCGATAATGCTCGTATGCTATTTGCTGGGAGGCGATAGGAAAAGATTGATTTGCGAGCCATACTCGGTGGCGAACAGTCCACATTTTTTTCTCGTAACGTTTTCCTGTTCTCAGAAGAATACTCTGGATACGTTGCTTAGCAACCTTAGTATCTTTTTTCGCACAGCTTCTAGCTCTAACTAGATCGCGCATAGCTTCATGTGTCATGTCGGGAACCCAGACATCTACCAACTCACCCGCTCTTAATAGTCGAGCGAGAGCAACTGCATCTCGATGATCATTTTTGATCTTATTAGTCGATATCTTAGGAATTCTAGAGGGGGCAACAACGGTACAATCGATATTCATGCTGAGCAACAATCGATATAGTCCATAGCCAGTAGGTCCTGCTTCGTAGCAGACAAGAATAGAGCCGTGGAGCTTGATGAGCTTCTTCATTAGCCGAATGACGGAGTCTTTTGCTGAAGAAATATTGCCATAGAATCGCACTTCCCCTTGCCGTTCTGGGTTTGCAACCGCAACGGCAATAGTGTCCTTGTGTACATCTAGCCCAATGTAAGCAGAGTAGTTGACGGATTTCATATTGATGACCTCCAAAAATGCACCATAGGTGAGTCTTAGTATATAAGGTCATACCATCTGGCTCTTCTCGACCAATCCCAATGGAGCTGAAGCGAGTGCGATGCTTTACAGTATCGTCGAGACCGCGAAAGCCAATGGACTCATCCTCTACGACTACATGGTCAAGTGTATGAAAGAGCTGGCGAAAGCGGAGCCAGATATCGATGCGCTCCTGCCTTGGAACTTCAAACACTAGCAGTGTCGCCCCGTGGGATCATGGGGCGGATACGTTTGAATTTAGTGTTACATTGAATGTTACATGAAAATCCTACTTCAAAAGGAACTGAACCCCCGTCCAAATATAACTTTTAGCTATTACGGACTGACGAAATCATAGCAAAATAATCTTAAAATTATCTGCGACCGTTAGCTATCAGTAGGTGATCAGTTATTATCGAGCAATGAGTTTAGCATACTCGATGAGGACGGGATTAGACCAACTTTTAGACCAAAAGGTTTGAAGACTTTATTCAATATGTCTGTTTTGTAGTTACCACGATCATTCTCTATATCAGAGAGGGTTTTTCGGGACACATCTACGAGCCTTGCGTAAACATCTTGCTTTAAACCTAAAACATTGATCCGAAGCTCTTTCAGTGCCTGACCTTGGGTTAGTTCGCCGAACAGTAGTTGTTTAACTATTTGATTTACTATCCTGCTGCGTTCGGTTGCTTTTGGAGGTAGAGTCTTTTTTGATGCCCTTTGAGAAGTGCGACCTCCGATGTTAACAGTATCAGCCTTTACGTTGTCGTCACTGTTTGTATTGTGAGGACTAGAGACCTGTTTGCGATTATGTCGGAGACGGTTAACGACATCATTTATAGACTCTTTAGATGACTTGTTATTATTGCTCATAACAGCCCCCATTTTTTCAATTTTCCAGGGATATGATTTAATCCAATAGCTGGCATTTTAATGATCTGCTCTGGAACCCCACGAGCGACCAGTCGTTCTTTAAGATCCAGACATTTTTCTGAGGTATCTTTAAGCTCGCTCAGTAAGAGCTCACTCGGCACAAGGTCAGACAGTGATTCTGCAATACCGATAAAATTGTAAGTGCCTCCAACTTCTAGTGGGGCTTTCCATTTTGTAGTTCTTGGAATACCTTCTGGATCGGCTTTCATTGGAGCAAAATCGTAGATTGGGGCTAATTTAATATAACCATCACCTTTTAAGAATGAGGTGTTTCTACCGTGGTTGTCGCTATTGCCAAATAGGATGTTGAGTAAGTCTCTCTTTACCCACTCTACAACAAAGCTCTGAACATCAAAGTCATACCCTTGATTTTGCACCATATGACTATGGGTGATTTTTTCAATTAACGTTCTAATCGTCGCTTCATGCTCTAGAGTAACGCCTGCACCTTTATTCAAAATGGAGTAGACAGACTCCATTCCGAATTTTTCAATCTGTTGCTTTTCGTTAAAACGAATATCAAACCTAGGCAACCATAAAGAAGGGTAGTTTAATCCTTCTTCTAATCGCATATTTTGGATTGGTATGGTATCAAAACCCATAGAGGTGAGTTCGTGATAATAATGAAACTCAGCTCGAAGAATATTGCAGTCAACAGTGCTTCTTGAGCCTCTAGGATACTTGACTAAATAGTGTAGATCTTGGTTGGTGTTATCATCTTGATAAGGATCGATCCATATCTTACTTGGCTCTGTGATTTCTTTAGAGCAACGCAAGATTAGTTTTGGAGCTTCACCTCCTGCGCCTGTCGCACCGCCAGCCGCAGCCCCTCTTTGTTGAGCATAATCTAAAAAGTCACTTGCGCGGTTTTTTACATCGTCTAGAGAAAAGTAGAGGGTATCTGACTCTTCATAGCTTTCTGGTAGAGAGTCTTTTACTCGCAAGTTGCCGATAGGCGACATTGTGCCAAACTTTAGTAAAACATAGTCTTGTTCATCAATTGAAAGATCTTCAATGTCTAGATGTTTGACCCAATAGCGTCTGCTTGCCCCACTTGGCATTATGTCATCAAGAAAAGTTAGCCATCCAGGCCGCCCCATGTCGTCAAAGAAAAAAGATACAGGCAGGTTCATTGATACGGCGTGTAGGTCATCTTTTTCATGATGTTCTAATGCGTAGTCTCCGAGGTAATTGAGTTCAGTCACTCGGAAGTTGTTCTGTTTACTTTTCGGAAATGAAATGACAGCAATGTCTAGCCATTCACCTTTGATAAAAGCTTGTATGTTTAATTCTTCCATTGAGGACTCCACTCTATCTATGAGTACTATAGTACTCATAATGCTTGGTTTTATCAATTAATGTGTAAATTTTTACGCATAGTTGATAGGAAAACCTGTGTAGGATTCCAGTTTAGAGATCAGCTCGTTGTTCAAATTAGCATGGTAGTGCGGAGTATACAGCATAGTGCCCTGCTAATTAAGAGTTAGTTATTTCCATATGTGTTGTGGGTAAAAATAGCCACTGTTCACGCTTTAAATAAATTTCATCGGTGATTGATTGGAAGGCGTATCTATTGCTAATGATAATTTCACTACTCATTATCTTGATTTTTCTTCATTTATGAAACCTTAACTACTCATTAGTTATTTAAAGAGTTTGAGACTGAGAAACAAAAGCTGGGAATATAAGGTTCTGTTCATTTTTTAGTTTGTTCATAAAAAATGAACAGGGGAAGAAAATGAACACTTGATGCTGAGGAATCCCCTGATGATTTAGATAAAAATCATCAAGTTAAGGTAGATGCACATCTTGTCATGTGATCAAATGGTTTCGCCAAAAAACAACAACCAAACAACAAGATGCGCGAACTCAATATCTTACATGATTCTCTCTACC
>NZ_JATABI010000042.1:0-71741 GCF_036533795.1 Vibrio sp. M250220
TGTAAAAAGCGAAAGATATCGTCACTTGATACGCTTTCACGCATAGTCAATGCTGTTGTTCGTCAGCAGCCGTACCCAAATGTGCTCGATCTTAAACACACGAGTTTTTACCTAAACACTTAGTCAACACGGTGCTGGTGAACGCTTACGAATTTTGAGCTAGCATGTTAAACACTGAAGCCATTACTAAGCTACGATCTTGACTCAATACACCATCGGCTAGACCACCAAGAGAAGGAGTAATACAACGTAATACTTTAAAAGTAAGTTGTTGCTGTTTGATAGGTTTGATTTTAACTGCTTTAACAAAAGTATCTTCGAACTCTTTTTTAATAATCTTATCACTGTACATATTATTTCTCTCCTTGTTGTAGGTGTTCTAACTTTTCATGCAGTTTACTTAGCTGAATTTCTAACTCTTCTTTCTTCTCGATCCAATCCTTGCTAACCTTTTCCATGAAAGCAACCTTGCCACCACCAACGCCATTATCCCACCAGACTTGTTCGCTTGGTGTGTTATCAAACCACTCACTCATATCCCACAGCATACTGTTAATATTAATCGGGTTGGTATAGTGTGCGATATCGTGTTTCAACTCTAGAATTTCTAACTCAGTTTCAAAAATAATATGGTGCATAATTCTCTCTCTTGTTGTGTTGTGTGTTTAGATTGAAGCGTTGTTACCAGTGATCTTTAATTTAGCTAGGAGGGCTTTAAATGCTTCAGGACAATCCTTACTTAGACACTTAGCCAATTCTGCAAATGCTTGTGGTGTGAAGTTCAAACCTTTCAAACCACCTTTCAACTCTTTGAATTCTGGACTATCTGTAATTGCTGATTTTTGGATTAATACTTCTAGGTGTTCGACTTGCTTACTATTAGCCTTGATAATATCCTGACGCATAATTGAGGCTTTACTGGCTACCTTTTGTTTAGCTTTAATCTTACTCTTTACAATCAGGTCAAGGTCACGCTTAGGGGCTGCACTAGGCTTTTTATTACCACTAGGTTTAGCACTTGGTTTCTTATTAGCCTTTACAATCTCATCAAACACACTGTTATCAAACACACGGCTTGCTGCTGCGAATGTAGAGATTTCCTTGACGAAGGTCTTACCGTTATAGCTAACGCTTGTTACAGGTAATTGTAGAGTCTTCTGACCAATAGCTTGTCCGTCTTTCTCAGTGATAACAATACTTGATAATGTAGTGTCTTCATTGTTGAACACCATCTTCAAAGTATTTTTAAAGTCGTTAACTTCTGGGTTACTAAACTCAATAGTATTCGAGCCGATATCAACCATTTCATAAGTTCGAAGTTTACGACCTGTAGACATTTTAATATTTAATGTGTATTTCATTATTTCTATCTTCCTATTATTTCAATTTCATAATTTTAAAGCGTTTTTTGTATAGCTTATCAGTGTTGGCATATTGGTGGGCGTTAGTGGTTGCGTTAGTAAAGTTGAATTCATCCTGCAGAATAGTAACTAAGCCCTTGTGCGAGGTGATACGTTTACCTGTATGTGTATCTACAACCTGATATTTAAAAGCTTGGTCTTGCTTATTTTTAGCCCCTGATACATATTCACAGTTATTTACTTGGTAATCCCCAACATCAGCAAACCTAGCCACATGAAATGACTGGTAATTCTCATCAACTTGACGCATACCTGTTGAGCTTGCCTCTACTACCCAATATAAAAATTCTTCAAGGTTTTTAAACTTGCATTCAACATCTTGATACCAAATCTTAGTACCCTTACAACGTGATTTAATACCTTGGAATTGACGTGTAAGTTTGGCTAAATCTTTCTTACCAAATAAGTGTGTAAAGTGTTGCTTTTGTTCAGGGGTTAACATTGCTCGCATATCTATCTTCTCTTTGTTGTTGTGTTATTTGTTTAAAAAGTAATAAACTCTACGGTTTGATTTACCTTTTAATTTTAATTTTTTCATTTTTCAATCCTTCTAAAAATGATTTGTGTTTATTTGTAAGTTCGTACCAGTAGGATCTGTGTATCTCTAATTCCTTACAAACTTCCGTGATACTTAATTTATTACCACTTTTATAGTGTTCAGCAATTCTGGTTAATAATCTGACCGTTCGTATAGAGTGGCGATACCCTTCCGTAAAAAGGTATTTTTGTATTTCTTTTTCCATTTAATCACCTTATTATCAGGTATCTGTGTTGAGGTAGGTTGTCGTGTAATACTAGACAATGTTGGTAAGATAAATAAGGTCAAACTTAATCAACCTTAAATATCCCAACAAAGAGAGAGAGGAAGCGGAGGAATTTTTACATGAAGTAAAAACGTTCCCCTCTAGTAATAATTATAACACGTTATGCAAACCCCGTGCCAAGAACTATTTTTAATATTTATAGCAATCGGGGAATACAGCGTAGGCCGAATTGACATAATCCACTGATTTCTCTGGGTCACTATGAATTTTCACTGCTAAATCTTGTAATGGTGCACTCGCATTATCAAAAATCTTACCCTCACCTTCATTTAAAATGAAAGAGTCAAAGTAGCCGAAGATGAAAGCGTCTAAGGTGTGATTTAACACATCGTTGTTTTTAACTCTGCGGTGGTAATTCTTGATCAATTTATGTAAGCCACAAACCACAGAGATATAATTAATGTTTTTACCTTTAGGTAGGTATCCATCGACCCCGTGTAGTGCTGTCTTACCTAATGTAAGGGTTTTAGCAATATCGGTTTTACTAAGTCGGTGTTCACGTACAAATTGTAAATCGTATTTCATGGGATTTTATCCTCTTGTTATTGTTAGCTGTAATCATCCACTAAATAAGATGGACGGGTTTTACTAAGTTGGTTGAAGTAAGCCTCTTGGTCATATTCAGATAGTGATCCGAACAGTTCAAATTCTTCACGACTTACAATGAGGTAGTAATTATTTAATTCAATTTGATACATGTTCAGATCCTTATATCGTGGGCGTCCTTGCCCTTATGACGTTGTTATAGACTAAAGTATGTAATTACTAATTCACGGATTTCTGGGTAATTAACTTGCAGATAAATTAAAATGTCAGTCATTACATAGCTCCTAGAATGTTAGCTTCAAATCGCGCTGATAAAGCCTCTTGCTGTACCTTAAGGTTGTAAGCGCGATTCTCTTCAAGTTGTTTTTCAACTAACTCTGTAATGTTATCTAGAGTAAAGAACTCCTCACGGGCTGCTGTAGCCATTTCTTCAGCGATAGCTTGTGATTGTTCAAGTAATTCAGCTTCAGTGTTGAGTAGTTTCTCAGGGGCTTTTAAAACCACTTTCATTGTGCTTGCATCTTTACCCATTAACGCCACAGGTTTATATGCTGAAAACTCATCATCACATAATTCAAATCCTGCTTTACTAAACTCGATAATAGTAGCTAGGTATTGATCATCACCTGAAAAATTGTAACGGTTAAGGTTAAATCGAATAGGGCGTAAAGCTAACTCTTTGTATTCATCCAACGAACGAAGACCATTGTCAAAGTTAATCAGTAATTCGTTTTTAATACTTTCCAGTGCTTGCTGTGTGGCTTGCTCAATGTCAAAGCTATATGATTCCAGAATTTGTTGTTGAATCTCTAAACGGTCTTCGGATTTAAGTTCAGGTTGTGCCACTTTAGCCACTTTTGCTTTAGTTGCTGCTGCTGTTGTATCTTTTTTGATAGACATATAATTTCTCTCTGTTGTATAAGTGTTGTTGTGTTGTATAAAAAGGAAAAGCCCAAACAAAAACGAATGGGCTAATTTGTCTACACGCTGCTCATCATGGCCTACGCTCGACTAATCAACCTAAAAGGAAGATAGATAGATATTTAAAAAGGGGGTGTGTAGTCGTAACTACAAAAGGGGTTGCACGGATAAACAGTCCATGCTAAGACACATTCGACGAGGGAGGATAATTAATATCCACATCTCTATTCATGCATATAGTTTTAAAGTTACCACCTTATCGCGTGGCTACGTTTGTCGAGTGTGTTGTAATAAGTAGGGGATTATGATTTAATATGGTGCGCCTTACTGGACTCGAACCAGTGACCTATCTGTTATGAGCAGATTGCTAACTAACCATCTGAGCTAAAGGCACTTAATAAATAGGGGTTGGTACAAAGATCCGCGCCCTAGTGCTATAACTATTTGTTTTCGTACTTATATAACTCATAAGCACATTGGAAATGCAGTAATTCGATTGCACATACTTTACTTAGGTAATAGCGCCTAGCTCGAATCTGTCTAGCTGATTTTCCATCGAACCAAGGTAAGTATGATTCGACCTTCTTATTATCAATCGTCATATTGATACCTTAGTGTTATGAATTGGGTTGCTTAGGGTGCAACTACTTCCCTAAGACTTTTTCCATCAGGCTCAAGACTTCCTTTAGGAGAGGAGGTATCTAGGTGTCTGAAGCCTATATGATACCGTTGCTAATCGTTAAAGCCTAAACTTGCTAACTAAAAACTCATAATCAATATTTAGTAAAATGAAAAATAAATCAAAGTAAGTTTAGTAAGAAAGGATTCGGTTTATTGTTTCCCTTCTATACTTAGTATTATAACACAGTTTTTATGACGAATGTCACAAATATTGAATTATTTCTTGCAAAAGTGAAATTAATTTAGCAGTTGGCTACTGTTTGCCTTGTCTAGTGTAGAATTCCTCAATAGTCTTTAAAGTTTCCTCACTGGCTGGGCGGTGATATCTCAAGCTTCTTAATTCAGACTTCCAAGCCAAAAACAAACCCTCTTGTATTGACCTCATGATCGGATCATTACTAGTCACCATTTCTTCCCACTTTTTAAGCTCCGCACGATCTAGCTGAACTACTTCCCCTGTTGTTAGTGCCACACGGTATTCCGATAGTAGTAGTTGTTCTTTTTCTGATAACTCTCGTTTCCTCTTCTTCTTCTTACTCTTTTCAGCATTTTTAAAATTCTTGGTTTGTTTTGCTAGGAAAGTAAGCACAGAACACTCTCGAATTTCAGGATAACCACCTTGTCTGTAACTAACTCTGCTTGAGGCTTTTCTGCACCTTTCAACCCCACCTTTTAAGTAATAGAGATCTGGTTCAAAACTTATAATTTCTGCTCCGATTTCTTTTGCATGCTGAGTTACTATTGCTTTAACTTGTTCTTCTGTATATCTGATTGCCATTGTCTATCTTCCTATTATTATATAGCCGAAATACGCACGTAGAATGCCCTACGATGAGCGTTAAGCACGTATCCGACTAAAGGTATTAATTATTGTGTTGTGTTGCTGTGTAGCGTAAGGGGAGGGGCTTTTTAGAATGCTGTTAAGATATCAATTGTCTTCTCAAAGTTTGATTTATTCTTTCCTTTAGCTCTGCGTCTATCCAGACCAACCCACTCCACATGAAATTGCATGTATTCACACGGTACAGCTTTACCATTAATTTTAAGTGTTAGTGAGATTCAGCATTAACATTGGTATCATTCGGGATTGTAGCTACTTTTAACTCAAAGTTAGCTGCCTTGAATGTAGCTTTCTCTTTAACGTGATCCACTGATAATTGACTCTCACCAAATGTAAAACAGTGTGTTGATACTAGTCCATCTTTGTTGCTGCATTGGAATTTGATTAGGTTCATAATTTAAATTTCCTCTTCTGTAAGTTGATTTTCATATGCAAAGACTACGGTTTGGCAACAATTTTCAATGAAAGAATCATGCTCTACTAAGCCCCTGTGTAGATCATCTAAGTGTTGAAGGGCGGCTTCATATGTTGAATATTCAATTTTGGTCATGTGTGGTTCTCCTTATTTAATTCCGGACAATTGTCCGGAATTTCTTTATTGTGATTTCAATGTGGTGATTTGGGCTTGGATTTGGGCAGCTTGTTCTTCTAATGCTTCTATCTCAAGTTGCTTTTGTTGTTCTTTTCGAGCTTTCTTATACTCTTCTCCGAAATTCTTAATATCTGTTAAGGCATCTTTTGTTAAAGGTGTCACCCATCGATTTTTAGTATCCTCAAGTATATTATGAAGCAAATCTTGCACTACCTTACTACCGCCATTCTCAAGAACTAAAACTCTTAATGTCATAAAGTATGTACATTCCTTTTTATAATCTTCATATTGTTCTCTGGTCATTGGTGTAAATATGTGTCCACACAATACATCTTCAACAATGCAATCTTTATCTAAATATTTCCACTCGCCGCCAACATGGATACGGTAAACTTCATCACCCCATTCTGTAGAAAAAGGTTTAATTTTATGAGGTTTGTTTTCGTCACGGACTAGACTATAAACTTCTCCCGATTCCCATTCATACGCATACCGTTGATCTGTACTGATAATAGGTAGAAAGCAAAGCCCTTCATGTTTAAACACCTCCCGTAAGTATTTACCGTGGTAGGTGATGGGTTTAACCTTAAGCTTAATATCTGCATCTTTTAAAAGTTGTTTCGGTAGGTCTTGTAGCGCACATTTATAAGTTTCTGAATACATAATTAATTTCTCCTTTATTTCTTCCAATTTTCTACTTTCTTGTAATAGTCAAGGTTACGTAGATAAGATCCTCTTACCTTTGCTTCATTGCGGTGTTTATAGTCATAACGTAAATTCAAATCAGACCCGAACAACTTCACCCAAGCATTAGTAAGTGCTGTGATCATATCTTGCTCAAACTTTGTAGCCGTTAAATAGCTGTCATGGTAGGTAAGGCAAGGAATATCTTTTTGTGTGAGTTCATCGATCATACTATTAACAATCTCACTGTCTTTATTCATCAAACTCTTCCATAACTCATCCTGTTTGAATACCTTATCTTTCAAGTACCAATTCTTTTCAAGTAATGAGTCGATAACCCTTGTGTAATCTATCTCTACGCCATGCAGGGAAGGAAACCAACGATCTTTGACCTTATGCTTACTATCTTCAAAAACCCCTTGTGTGAGGGATACAGCGCATTGTTCTTTAGAACCTTTAGCATTAAGTATCTTCATCATGCAGAGCTTTAGGAATTGTCTGTAATCTTCAGGCTTTACACCTTCGGGAATATAATCAATTTCGTAAGCATCGAAAGTATCAAATCCATTTTCGTCTACTTCTGAATAATCCCGTAAATCAATACCTAATTCTGTAGCAATAAACCTTGGATGTGTACATTTGATATCAATTTCACAAGTAGGTAGATCATTTAGCTCAATAAGTTCTCGTAGGTCACTATTAATAGTTTGGAAACCGTTTGTTGTATGGAATCGGGAGTAACTGCCAACCTCATCCCGATGAATACGCTTGTAACATACATAAGCAGGATCACCACCAACTGTAATTCTGGTATCTTCTAGTAGTTCATTCCAAGCCTCTAACACTGATAAAGTAATATTAAAGTCTGAAGTTTCATGCAAAAGTATTGTTTGCTTATCGTCACCCTTACCGATCCTTAATTCCACTTGGTACTTACATTCGTTAATAGGTGCAATATCTAAAGGTTGCATCTTTTCAGCGTAAGGATTGTTCATTACCTCGATAGCTGTTTGCATTGCATCATATGTACCTGCACGTTTACTAAAAGTGGTATCTGATTTCTTACTGAATTGGTTTGTGTAACCCTTCCATACAAAAACATTCCCTTTGATCTCTTCATACGCCAGTAACTTATTCATACGTTTATTACAAAGTTTGTAGAGGTTAGGTAATTTCTTACCGTCTTTACTGGTGTTTGCTTTCGTATAATCGTTAGCATCAAAACTCATATTGAAAATGTTTGTGTTAGTCTTCTCAATAGAAAGTAGGGCATTTAAGTAGCACCACACCTCAGCGTTATATGTCTTTTTACCTACGTTGTAATACTCTCCAAGCGCCTCACACAGCTTTTTATGTTCTAGTTGAAGGTCTTCATAAGTTGCACAAACTAAAGGGACTGGAACGCCCATAGCGAGTAGGTGACGGTGTTCATGATCAACCGTGTTTATTTTCTGTGGCATTACTAAGTTTCTCCTTTATGGAAGTAGTTGTTTCTTCATCTTCTAGTAATTTGATTAATTCGCTTACTACGTGGTGTGGTTTAATTTGGTTGTCTTTACAGAATGGCATCAGGATAGATAATTCGTTATAACCTAGTGTCACCTTCATTTAATTACATCTCCGTTTTCATCAAGTTTGAATTCTGACCCGTAAGTTTTAACCTCATCTTTCTGGGCTGCCTTATATGCTTCTATTGCTAGTAATATCTCAGTAGCCTTTCTGAACTTACCTGCTTTAGTAGCTCGTGTACGTCTTTGCTGTAGTGCTGATATTGTCAATTCGTTATGTAATAGTGAGCATGTCATGGTGTAGATGTGGTTAAAGTCCATATTCAGCATGTGCTCTACTTTCTCTTGAGCAAATTCCCAATGTAACGGTTTCAAGTAGTCTTGTTGTGTAAAGGCTGTGTGATAAATTTCTTCTGGCATATAAAGTGCCTCCTTGTTAATGGATATTGTTTGCTTATATAGAGGGAAGGAAGTTTTACAGAACTGAATAAGATATGTGTTGAGTGTCTGAATATCTATCGTTTTGTCCTTACTCTTTATATATTGCCATGATTATTATTAGAGCTTCTACTCTAATTGTGACCAATATCTCATGATTACAGCTAAGTGTATGATTTCACTAAGAAAGAAATTTCAATTATTTTTAAATTAATTCTTGTACTTTTCTTGGTTTTGTAGTAATGACACTTGAGACACGGATCATAGGTTATGTCCAGATATTAGTTTTTAGTAATTCCACCTTAAAACACTTTACTTACATATAATTTCGTGTCTGTCCAAATAGGTTACTGTGGGAAGGTGAATACTCGTGATGCAAGCATCACATAATATAAGAGGGTAAGAGTAGAATTAGTGATAATAAGATCAATGTATGAGAAGGATTCTATATAATAATTAATCAATAACTACATACTCTATCTATTACAGGGAGTTTTTAGAGGTATAGGAAGTAATACAATTAAATCAATAAGATAGGGAAGAATTACCATAATTATAACCAACTAAATCTAAGACTCTATCTATTACAGGGAGTTTTAACCGAAAGTCCATTCAGCATCCACACTCACATAGAGAGCTGTATGTTCCATCCCATAGAGAACGGGAAATCCCTGCCTGTATCCTACGTTAGTAACTACTATCAACCAATCTCATATAACTAGTAACATTACCTGATTTAGGATGTGCTGATATCACTAAGATTCATACAGAATAACTCTCACAACCTCTCTGAGAAGCACACAGACAAGAGTTACAATAGAAGGAGTATGATTGCATCAATAAGGTATAGACACTCACAGAATGGCATACAGAGAGTATTTATATTCCGAATCTACTCGGATAATACAATTGTTACAATATAACATTATGTCGCTGAAATGCTTCATGGGGACGATTTATACTATACAGGTGGATAGCTAAGCAACCTCCTACCTCGTAATAATTCGATAAATGTCGAAATATAAATACAAATAAGAATTATTATCATTTGCAAGTGAGATACATTCTCATTTATGATCACACAAATCACACCATACAGAATTACATACCTAATACATATGTGCATAATTACCCTGTAATCTGCATACTAAATAACCCTACAACTTAGTCAAGTATAGGCGCTCCTACGTGAAATCTGAGTGTGTTTAGTAGGGTAAGCTATTAACTTTTTACGTAGGGACACGGATTATCACACCCTAGTGGATATTAGAAATATTACGTAAAATTAGAGGATTCTAATGTTAGGTGATTATACTGAGAATGTCTTGAATGCCTTTATTTATAAGGGCTACGGGTAGGTTAGAGTAGTAGAATATAAAGAAGTCTGACCGGAACAAACCTTCCAACTGATCATGCAAGAAGGCTATTCAATAACTATGCAATCATCGAATTGTTGAGAAAGTTATCAGATATTTCTCGATTTAAAATTCTGAGAGAACGGGGAGATAGGTGCGTGCTTAAATGGTCAATCTCGATGAATAGAAATTCATAAAATTAAACCTACTCTGTACAGATATTTTCCCCAGAATCACACACAAAAAGGGGTATACCTTTATATTTGGGCTATAAAATTTTATAGAAAATTGGGTAAATTCGAGTCTAACTACTGTATCACTCGGTATAGCTTTCACTGCCACTTTGCTATAGCTTTGGGTATCACTAACTATAGATTTAACTATATCTTTCAAACACTTACAGATATTTTGATACAGTAAACAGGGGTAAATAGGGATGTGTATAATAAATGTATAAATAAATAGAATTAAATAGTGAATAAGGCTAAATATTGACTGTAGTACGTGATAATAAGCGATATTTTTATACACTTTTTACTGTTTCTTACTCCTAATCAGCGATCCTCAAATTTAAGAATTTAAGCTATTTTGCATTATTTCGTATCATGTGATTGTGATCACACTTTACCCCATGCTATAATTAATCTTGTGATACACTTTAAGACTAAAAGAGGAATTAATATGCGAGTGAACCCTTTCACAATCAGGCTTGCCTATCCAGTAGCTAAGATATACTTCGATGAAAAATACCCAGATATGGTAGAACACCTTAAAATTGTACTTTGTTACATGGCTTGTGGGGTGGATGGAGGTACTATTCGACTCTATATGAAGTATGACCACGGATACACATTAGAGCCTAGTTTTAGTGGTTATATGACGATGAATAGAGCTAGGTATAAGAAGGATATTAAACGGGCTGCTGGTAGGATTGAGAAAGCACGTATTAAGAATGAATTAGTGAAGATGTACGGGGATAAAAACAAGGAGGGTTAAGGATGGAATTAAAACTACAACACATGATCGGGAACACTTACCCCACACCACAAGGAGAGTTAACCGTAATTGATAGTAAGGTTGGTTTAGCAGGTAAAGAGTTATTACTTTTAGAGTGTTCAAATTCAGAGTGTGATTCTGTTTATAGGTGTGTACCAGATTTACTGGAGAAAGGATCAATACCTTGTAAGTGTAAAGAAGTTAAAAAGGTTAGACGAAAAGTTAGTAAAGTTAGAAAGCCGTCCTTAATATCAACAACACAACACATCAAAGATTTCATGAATACTGGTGTTTTCATTGAAGGAACTAAATTTACCCGCAGTGATAGAAAAACCTACTGGATTGTTGAATGTCCTAAATGTTCAAATGATGAATATGTAAAAGTTGGCTTATGTAACGGTAAATTTGAATCTGCTAGGAGTAGTTTGAAAAAGGGTAGTATTCCTTGTAGATGTAGTGTTTCTCCTCAGTGGACACAAGAACAGAGAGAATACCAAATTAATAAAGTTTTCAACGTGGAAGGTGGATCGTTTGTTGGTTGGGACGGTGAGTATAAAAATGCTAAGTCTAGATTTGATTGGAGGTGTTCAAAAGGTCACGAATGTAAAACGGTACTTTTTAATTTTTTAGATTCTGGCACACGTTGTCGAACTTGTAATAATGGAGGTTATGATCCATCTAAAGATGGTCGATTGTACTTAGTTGAATGGTTTGGCTTTGGTAAAAGTTACTTGAAGAAAGGTATCACAAATAACGAAACTCTTGCCCGTATTAAACAACAAGCCCGTAAATCAAAACTTGATTATAGAATCATCCGTGAAATTCATTCAGAAGATGGTCAATTGATTGCTGATTTTGAGGCTGTGTTAAAGAAACAATTTAAAGGTAGTGCCTGTCCTAAAGAGTGGATGGAGGACGGATACACAGAAACGGTAGAAGATACCAAGGAAAACAGATCAACACTAACAATCGCTTATGATGCCTTATTGGATGTTGTAGAGGATAACCAGTATCAAGGCACAGTATCAGAAGAAATCACAGATTACACACACTTATTGTAATAAAGAAAGGAGGCGTAAAGCCTCCCTCTCTTCGTATTCAATGTAACCCCAAATTTCTAAAGTTACCCTTCGATATAATAAGTTTTCCCACTAAACCCAATTCTCTGATCCCCTCCTTAATCCTCTGCATACCCCTAATACTGATATGGTTATCCTCTGTGGTATCATCCCCAGAAAATGAAACTGATTGCTTACCATTCCAAATCATAATAGGGCTACCACTGAGCCAACGAGTACCACCAGCCTTAAATATAACCTTGATATCGATGACATAGTAATCACCTTTCTGACCTAGCCAATATTCCCTTTCACTCCCCACACTCTTAGCTTTAACTTGTGCAGTAATAACCCTTTATTTCATCCATTTCTCTACTTGCTCTTGCCAAACTCCTACCAATTCCTCATTAGTACTGTACAGCCCAGAATCAACCACCTTGTTACGTACTCTATCGCACCACTCACTAAACACTTTGCTCTTATGTAATCCCTTTTTCACTAGCATTTTAGGTAATAACCCACATTTTACTAATTCATTCACTACCAGCCCTTGTGTGAAGTAGTGCTTAGGAGAGTGTCCACTAATTTTAATAGCCTCTTTTCCTTGTATATTCATTGGTAATAGGTCTAATTCTGTGTGCTCCCCTGTAATTGTAGTGATACCCACCTTAAAGTAACCAATATTAGCAATATCTAATACAGTTGTGTAATGTTTACTAATATCAATGCGGCTTATCACCTTCTTTAAATCTTCCCTTACCTTGTTACGTACAGGGTGATCTTCTCTCCACACATCTTCATTATTATAATGTTGGTTCAGAGTACCTTTATCGATATCAGAGAACATATTGGAATTTACAATATTCTCCCTCTCCTCTAAAACCTCCTCTAAGGCGTTCTCAGCCTCTTCTAGTAGGTCTAATACACTTGCTCGTTTTCGTTCTTTATACCTTGCTGTAAGCTCCCTCACCTCTTCCTGTAGGGTAGTAATCTTATTATCCAGCTCTATTAAATCTATATCTGTATTAGCTTGATCTAACAAGTCACCTGTAAGGAGTAGGACAACCCTTTCAATCAATCCTGCAGAAACACTGTTTAGGTTACAGCCATTGTTATGCTTCTTGTTACCACAGCAATAGTAGGTAAGTGATCCATTCAACACATTACTTAGGTACGGTTTTCCACAAAGCTTGCAGTATAAGAATCCTTGGTTTGATAGAAGGGGGATCTCTTTAACCTTAGTCTTTTGTATAGATTTAGTCTTATTTAATAATACAATCTCTTCCTTAGTGCAGACAGCTTCATAATATCCTTCTAGAACCGTCTGAGAGCCATCCTTAGCCGTTACAACCTTATCTCCTAGTAAGTAGTGGGAATTACTCTTAATCTTGCTTAGGTTGGATTGTGTGAATGATAGGTTGTATTCATCTTTCAGGCTTGCTTGAATAGTCTTATACCCTTTACCAGTTAATAGAGATTCAATGATATGACGGATCACAGGTAATTGCTCAGAGATAACTTTTCCAGTTTTATTGTCAATCCAGAAAGGAGAGCGTGTAAGAGAAGGTGTAAAAGTTCTATCTGTTAACCATGCCTTGATAGCATTATCTATCGCCTCCGTACTACGTATAGATTTAGTAGTACTTTCTTCATTAGCCCTACTAAATATCAAGTCAGCCAGAATTGAGGATTTAAGATCGCCCCACTCAAACAAATGGTTATCTGTGTATGAATAAACTCTAACGCCACTACGTAGAATAGGATCTAGAATTGAGTGTCTACCCTCAGAGAAATTGAGACGGGATAATCTATCAAGACTATAAACGGCTAAAATACCTTTATTCAAATTTTGTTTACAATCTTCTATAAAAGTTGAAAGGGCACTACCCTCGGAAATATGTTTACCACTATAAGCAGATCCTACAGTTGGTCTAAGTTCAATGACATTAGCAAGGTTATACTCAGTGCAAAGTGAGGTGATCAACTCATCACTAACCTGAAGCTTGAGAGAATTTTTGCCTTCCTTGTCTTGCTTGGAGCTACTGACTCGCTTATATACATAAAGGTTCATACACAATTCCTACACATAAAAAGAGACAGCCCCGAAGGACTGCCGTTAGATATTATAAAGCGTTTTGCTTTTGTTGAGATATTTTCTTAATCTTAGGGAGATATAATTCTTCAAACATAACCTTAGAATCATCATTGATAGGGTATGTGCAATCATAATCTCCAAACTCTTTAGATTCTGTGCAAACTCGCTCATAGTTCAGGATCTTGTTTAGTACGAAGTTGATCCCTTCTATGGTTCTAGGTTCATAAGTTACTGTGTCATTCTCTAAACAGGTTCTCCAACCTTTTACATAATCTCCTTTACTACCCATACGGAAAGTAACTTCTGTTTGCTGTCCCTTAGCGCAGTTATTGGTTTTCTGAATACTTACGGGGACGATATAACCGTCTGAAGGGACTAGTGTTAGACTTTCTACAAAACCCCCTTGGTAATACTCTTTACTTGCATAATCGATAATATCTGCCATACCACCACGCCACATAATAGTAGAAGTGTTACGGTTAGCCTCGGCTAAAGCCTTTTTAGCTTCTGCTTCAGGATCAGGTTGAGAAGGGAATACTTCATCTAAAGCCTGTTGTTTTTGTTGCTCAGAAATATTCACTTGAGGCTTATCACCTACAATATGACCAAAAGCAGCCATACCAAAGAAGATAGTCAGGGCAATAGCTACACTCTTAAAGCCATATTTACGGTTAAGCAATACTAAGCCCCAAATACCGCAAGTTAAGATAAATAGTAATACGTTTTTCATAATAAAATTCTCCTTATTTGTTTGATTTAATTTGTTTCCATTCCTGATCTGTCACATCGGGATAGAAGGTTTTACGAATATCTTTAAGGCTTAGTAAGGTAGATTCTGCAATCTCGGAAATAGAAAACCCTTCACAACTAACCATGATATCAATTGAGTATTTAGCTAACTCTTCTGTTAACCCGTCCCTGTCACCCTTCACCCATTTAGAAATCGTGTTTAGGTGGTACTTACGAAAATTAGAATCGATAAACTCTTGAGTTAGTCCTGATACACTTGTAGTTGACATTATTTAGCCTCTTGTCTGTATTCCATACGTGCAATTCTCATACGCAACCTAACAGCCTGAGATAGTGTTAAATGCTTACTGTGATTAACAAACTTCAATGTCTCACGAGGATCAGCAGTGTGAATAATTGGTTTAAGACTTTGGTTAGTTCCAGTAGATAGCATTGTAACTTCTCCCTTTGTTTACGTTACAAGGGAACTTTAATACTATGGCAAAGCTTAGTGGGGTTTTCTTAGCGTTTGAACGTCACGCTTTCAGTACTATCCAAATGTATTTCCGTTGTTGCAGGTTGAGTTTGTGCAATGATCTTACCTGCGCGTACAGAGTATCGAACAGGAACTTGGCGTCGGACGGCATCAAAACCATTCTCAGCAGGTAGAATCAGCAAGCTGCCAGGTTTATCGACTTCGATGCCATGCTTGTCGGTAATGTTCAGCGTACGTGCTGAGTTGGTGCTTATGAGATCTAAACTGTTGTTGATTTGCTCGTAACCCATCACCTGGCAAACATGCAGCCCCATGTGAAGCACTTGTAGCATATTCGCCGTGCCCAACGGATACCAAGGGTCAAATACATCATCGTGCCCAAAGCAGACATTGATATTGGCTGCCAGCATCTCCTTAACTCGCGTGACACCGCGACGCTTAGGGTAATCATCAAAGCGTCCTTGAAGATGAATATTGACCAAAGGATTCGCAACAAAGTTGATGCCAGACATACGCAGTAAACGGAACAGGCGAGAAGCGTAAGCACCGTTGTATGACCCCATAGCCGTGGTATGACTTGCCGTCACCTTGTGACCCATCTGATATTTATGCGCGAGCGCTGCTAAGGTTTCTACAAAGCGCGACTGTTCGTCATCAATTTCGTCACAGTGAACATCAATCAGGCAATCGTATTTTCGTGCTAACTCGAAGGCATAATGCAGAGATTCAATGCCATATTCGCGAGTGAACTCGAAATGAGGGATTGCGCCAATCACGTCGGCACCTAATTGTACTGCCTGTTCCATCAACTCTTTACCGTTTGGGTAGGAGAGTATTCCTTCTTGCGGAAAAGCGACGATTTGAATATCAACCCATGGTTTCATCTCTTCACGCAACTCAACCATCGCTTTTAGCGCAGTCAGTGTTGGATCTGATACGTCAACGTGGGTACGGACGTGTTGGACACCATTGGCAATTTGCCATTTCAGAGTCTGTTTAGCGCGTGTTTTGACATCGTCAATAGAAAGCAATTCTTTGCGCTCAGCCCAGCGTTCAATCCCCTCAAACAAAGTGCCTGAAATGTTCCAGTTAGGCTCACCTGCGGTTTGGGTGGTATCTAAGTGAATATGTGGTTCACAAAACGGCGCAACAGCTAATCCACCTTCTGCGTCGAGAAGATTTCCTTGGTAAGCCAAATCAGCATCGTTGTCTAAGATCTGCTTAAATTGACCATCTTCAATCAGGATCTGCTTCAAACCCTCTTGGTCTGGTAGTGTTACGTTTTTGATCAATAGCGTTGTCATGATGCTTCCTTACGCTGCTTGTGTTTTCAGCGCGTATTTGTTGAATAGTGGGTTTAGAAGTGCGTAGCAAAGTGCACCGCCAAGTACAGCGTTTAGCGGTACTATTCCCGGAATAAATTTACCTGCCGCAACGCCAACGGCTACAGCAACAATACCAGCCCAGTTAACGGTTTTGAATTGGGCATTTGCAAAGTTTCCATAACGTTTACGGTTGATGATAAAGTCAGCAATGATTACGCCGCCAATTGGTGGGATTGCAGTCGATAAGAAGGTTAACCAGCCGACGAAGTTATTGTATAACCACAAAGCGAATATCGTTCCTACTATGCCGTTGACTATAGACATTATGGTGCTTGAACGGCCTGTAATGTTAGAGAAGCCTAGTCCCGATGCATATAGGGCGTTTTCATTGGTCGTCCAGATATTTAGACCCAGAACAATGATAGCCGGGATCAGTAATCCTTGCGCAATCATCACATCAGAAATGTCCGCTTGACCTGTTGCCGCCGCTCCTGCTGCACCAAAGATAAACATCAGTGAGTTACCAATAAAAAACGCCACCATGGTCACCAGTACCGCGCCAGCTGGCTTTTTACCAAAACGAACGAAATCGGCGGTCAAGGTACCAGCACTGATGAACGAACCTACTACCATTGCCAACGCCACTGAGAAGTCCATCGGGGTTTCAGGCTCAATAAGTTGCAGTTGTGCCAATCCGCCAACACTGTCTACTGCCATAGACACAGAGTAACTACCAAGGATAGCAATTGCGGGTACCGCAACCGCTGAAAGTACCATTAACGCTTTAATTCCGAAGTAAACCGTTACAGTCATTAACAGGCCAGAGATGATAATCAAGGTGTTGGTGTCAATTCCCGTTGCTTTATGAACTGGAATGGCAAACATGGCAACACCGACACCAAACCAGCCCACTTGAGTGCCACCTAATAGAGCGGATGGAAGCCATGAGCCTTTAGTACCAAATGAGAAACGTGCAAGAAGGTGAGTAGAGAGACCAGTAGAAGCGCCGATGTAGCCGAGAAAAGAAGTGTAAATGCCAAGAATGAGGTTACCAATTAGGACTGCGAGGAAGAAATCGTCAAATGAGAGCCCCGTACCAAGTGAACCGCCTGTCCACATACTTGCGGAGAAAAATGTCAGTCCCAACATGACCATGGTCAGTGAAGCAACGCCTTTTCTCGCTGTGTCCGGTACTGGTCCAAGACTGTAGTTATTGTCCGCAGCCATCTATAACCTCCGCAAATAGAATGATGATGAAAATTTGTCAGTATATTTTAGGTAAACGGCGCGTATTATGTTGATATTTAATTTGCTGTCAATTCTCTAGGTGATTTTTTTGAATAAATTCCTTATATGTTTATTTTAAGTGCATTAAAAACAATGCGTTATTGTTTTTGTTTTTTTATGTTTATTTCACATTAAAGATGAATTTAGTTGAACTTAAATCTGATAAATTTCACGCAAATATGAATTTTTTGTATAAGTTGCCATATATGGCATTCTGTAATTAGTGTTTGCTGGTGCTAGCCATTCTCTTCAGATAAGCAAACGTTTTCTTATCATCATTGCGCTTTGTTCTAATATGGGTGGTTAATTTTCGATCTTTGAGTGGTGTTAATGTTGGCTTGTTGGGTGGATTTGGTTTAAAGGTTAAAAAAAGAATGTTTCTGATGTAGAGAGCCGATGGTTTGAGTCAGTTCTTCATATAACAAAAAGGCCAATCTCAAGTTCGGAGATTGGCCGCTATAAATGTGAACAAATCAGGTTCACTAACAACGTCAGTTGGCTAGGTGACCCTCGGCTTAAAAAGGGTCAAGCATACTATTGCAGTATATGTGCCAGTTTTAATAGCGACTAATTGCGCTAAAACGGCGGGTATTTGCAGATATTTACGCTTTCTTTTTGCATATTGAAATTGCAAAATGCAACTCATATCATATTTGCTAATTCTGCCTTTACAGCATGACCAAACTCGCTGTGCCAAGAAAAGCAAAGAAGCCAACGACGTCCGTGACTGTGGTGAGGATTACAGAGCCCGCAAGAGCGGGATCCAACTTAAGTTTATCCAGTGCGATTGGAATCAGCACCCCGAACATAGCAGCGGTAATAATGTTGACTATGATGGCTAAGGCGATCGTTGCCCCGAGGATTGATGATTGAAACCATAAGCCAGCAATCGCGCCGATGATCAATGCCCACAGCAGTCCGTTGATCGAACCAATGCCAATTTCATTTTTAAGTAGCGCCCAACGGTTACCCGTTGTGATCTGGTTAAGAGCCATAGCGCGGATCATCAGGGTAAGGGTTTGGCTACCTGCGATACCGCCCATTGAGGCAACAATCGGCATTAGAACCGCTAATGCCACGACTTGGGCGATGACATCTTCAAACAACCCGATGGTGACAGAGGCTAAAATCGCCGTCATTAGGTTGATACCAAGCCAAACCCCACGTTTCTGTGAGCTCTTTACAACCGGAGCGAACAGGTCATCGCCTTCGTCCATACCGGTACCGGCCATTAATCGCGCTTCGTAGATTTCGCGTTGGCTGCTTAGAGCAAATTGCCAATCTATTTCACCAACCAGCAATTGTGATTCGTCAGTGACGGGCATAACGGGTAGAGGGGAGTGCTCCAAAGCATCGATACTTTCCGCCAAACTCAGCTTAGCACTGAGGGGCACGATATTGTCTAATGCGAGATTTTTCAGTCTCTCAACAGGATCGGCACGGAGTAGATCAATGTAACTTACCATGCCACGAAACTGTTTAGCTTTATTGATTAAGTAGATTTTTTGCGGTGCATCATAGCTGTATCGCTCCATCAACCCTTTCGCTTTTTCGACCGAAATACTAAAAGGTAATGTCACCACTTTACGTTCTGCCCAACGACCTAATTCATCGTCTTGGTACTGGTTTGCTTGGTCGTAGAGCTCAAGTTCGTCCTTCTCGATTAACTGCAAGGCTTCATTAATGATCTCTTCAGGAAGAGAATCGGCCCATTCGATAAGCGATAAGTTGTCGAGTTTTGCTAGAGTTAGCTTCAACTCGGTTTCAGAAAGCTGGTCGATAATAGAATGACGTACTTCAGCACGGGCATCGGTCAATGCATCGATATGAAGTTCAAGAGGGAGACTGCGCCATAAACGCACACGATCCTCTAGGGGAAAGGCTTCAAGAACCAGTGCAATAGAGCCGGAATCTAAACCAAGTTCGATCGCGTTATTAAGAATGCTAATCTGATTGGCTTCATTTGCTTGCGCGATCTGCGCAATAAGGGTGGAGAGATCTTGGAACTGGCTCACTAACTACCTCGTTGTTTATACGGAGATTCTGTTTATTACGGTAGTTGAAATTAGCAGAAAAACAATACACTAGCGAGTCACAGACAATAGTTTGAGCATTGGATTGAGGTTGAGTGGACGTTTTTAAGCCATATTAATCGCTGGTGAACCAAATACCGCCAGACGGGCTGGCGGTATATTTGTGTCCTTGCAGTGATTAAATGGAATAGAAGTAGTAAAGCTGCGATTTCATGCAGATGATAATTCCGCGAATTGCATCCAAAAACGCCATGAATCCAATCGGTTTTTCACCGCTCACCCACGCCAAGCCGACGGAACCAACAGGTATATCGTAGCCTTGACCTTCTTCAATCTTCAGACGCACAAAGTGGTGCTTGTTTTGCAAGTTATTTCCCGTTGTCGTGCGCACGGATTGGTCCATACCTAATAAGTTACCCTGTGCTTCACCAGTGGCTTCAACAATACCTTCTACTTGAGCTGAGAAAATCTTACCAGGGTAGACTGAAGAGGCAAATTCAGCCGGCTGACCCGGTTTGACATTGCGGATAGCCTGATGATTAACCCGCATTAATACGTATTTCTCATTGGTGTACATTTGGAGGCGAGGCATCATAGAGACGCGCTGACCTTCTCGCAGAATAAAGTTCGTCACGAATCCATCCGCCGGAGCATAGACTTTGGTGCTGTCTAAGTCCCATTGAGCTTTCGCCAGTTGTTCGCTTGCGGTTTTCCAATCCGCTTGGCGGCTCTGAACCGTAAGTTCTGACTTGGTAATCGCCAACTTTGCTTTATCTGCCGCGACTTTCTTACTGCTTAACTCAGACTCAATCGTTGCGATGTTATGTCGAGCTTTTTCAACGGTGGTTTGCTGCTTATCGATATCACTGGCAGTAATGGTATTTTTTACCACACGGTTCTGCTCTTGGTACCGTTTAAGCATTTTCTGTTGCAACTCGTAGTCTGCTTTGGCTGAGGCTAAGCGACTTTGAGTCGTCTTAACGTCCTGCAACATCGAGGTGTAGGTTGCTTTTGCAATGGCAATGTCTTCAATCGAAACTTGATGAGCCACTTGTGCTGCTTTGAGCATGTTAGCTCCTTATTAGCTATGTCGCCCCAACAGCTTCAAAGAGCATTGAGAAAACTGGGCATGAACTTTTCAACGGTATGTGGCTATGTGCTGAGCAATATCGCTGTCTCTATGCTGGCTAAAGGGGTGGACACGGATACCGTGGCGAGACGATTAGGTTATCAAAATACCGCGAGCTTTAATCGGATGTTTAAGAAAAATCGCGGGATGACGCCCAGCCAATACATACAGCATTTTGCTTTGGATGGGCAGAGAGTGAATTAAGTCTCCTCGTGCCAACGAGAACCATAGGCCTGACTGTAATCAGGGAGGTGCTGATGCTTGGAATCACTGGCGGCCGTTAGGGGACCAACAACGGTTCGATAGGGTAGGTAGCCTGCAAAAGTGTTTAGTGAGAGATCGCTCTGATCGTCGTTTACCTCACCACAACTGATCTTCACTGACGCTTCTGTCAAAGGAATAGCGAGTAGCATGGTGGCGTTTAACTCTTTAGTGCTACTTAAACGGACATCCTGTGTACGTTGTGGCGCGATTTGCTCAATAAAGTGATTGAGCAATCTGTCTTTGTCACTCAGATCTTCAATCGGAGTAAACTGGCCCAATACAACCGCGCTGCGATAGTGAGCGCTGTGGTGAAATGCACTTCTTGCCAATACCCAACCGTCAAACAGAGTGAAGGTCAAACATGTCTGAGTTCCACTTTTTAAATTGCGCAATAAGCGGCTATTGTGAGCGCCATGGATGTAGACATAGTCGTCAACACGCCAAGCGAGCATTGGGATCACGTAGGGTTGATCCTGAGTGGTAATCGCAATATGTGCGACCAGTGATTCATCGATGATGTCGTACAAAGCTTGCCTGTCGCTGACGGCTTTATGCGCCCCTTTCTTAATTTCAGTTCGGCTGGTGGTCGATAACATGACTCTCTCCTCGATAACGGTTTGATTTATCGTTAATGTAGCTTTAGATTGGATCTTAATTTAGAGCCAGTTTTAGATAATGGATGGATCCACTTTATGGCGTTGATTGATATTGGCGACTTGCAACTTGATGACAAGACGACCATCAAACAAACCGCGTTGTTTGAGGCGATTCGCAACAAGATAGTCGCGCAGTTATGGGGTAAAGGCTTAAAGCTTCCCTCGACGAGAAAACTGGCACAAGAGCTCAATCTGAGTCGAAACACCGTGATACACGCCTATGAACAGCTTCACGCAGAAGGCTATTTAGAAAGTCGCATCGGGTCAGGCTACTTCGTCGCACTTGAACTGCCCGATCAGTTTGTTGCCACCTCTGTGGCGCGGGCCGAACCTCAGTGTGTGACCACCTCTTCGATTAATAATCAAGCGTTTGCTCCCGGAGTTCCTGATTTGGCTCAATTCCCTCAGCAGAAATGGCAAAGGCTACTCATGCGTCACTTAGGTCGAGCCTCGTTATTAGGAGGGCAAGAGGTGCAAGGAGATATGGCGTTGCGTCAGGCGCTATCTAGCTATCTGGCATCAAGTCGCTCCGTGGTTTGTCAGCCCAGCCGGATCATTATTACATCTGGTGCTCAGCAGGCTTTGGCCATTGCCGCGTTGTTAACTAAGCAGCAGGACTCAGGTGTGTTAATGGAACAGCCTGGTTATACACAAATGGCTAAAGTACTCAAACTGTTCAACTTAGCGTTGCTTGAAGCGACAGTGACAGAAAAAAATGGCCTCGATTTAGAGAGGGTTGAGCAAAGCGAAGCACGGGTGATTTATGTGACACCCAGTAATCAATATCCAATGGGGACAACGCTCGATATCAATCAACGACTCAGGTTGATTGAGTGGGCGCAGCAGAGGCAGGGGTGGATCATTGAAGATGATTACGACAGTGAGTTCCAGTTTGCTCATCGTCCTTACCCAAGTTTACAGGGATTGGCGGCAAAAACCGGTTATGACGATCATGTGATTTATGTTGGCTCTTTGAGCAAAGTGATGTTTAACGGCTTGAGGCTCGGCTACCTTGTGGTTCCGGAATCGCAGGTTAAGAAGGCGTTGATGATTAAAGATGCGCTAACAGGGGACTCACCTACTCATGCCCAAGCGGCTCTCGCAGACTTTATCTCAGAAGGCGATCTTATCCGCCATATTCGCAAGATGCGCCGTTTGTACAAGCTAAAGCATCAACGAATGCTTGAAATGATCACGCTCTATTTTGCGGATAAGGTTGAAGTCATCAGCCAAGCGGCAGGTTTACACATTACCCTTAAATGGCGAGGTTATGTTGATGAACAGCAGTGGACGGACTTAGCGAAACAACGTGGAATCGTGATTCGTCCTTTGAGCTATTATGAACATACTAGTCAAACTCAACGAGACTGGTCTGGTGCAGTACTAGGTTTTGGAAACGTTGCGTTAAACGAGATAGAAATGCACATTCAAACGCTTGCCGAGTTGTTTGAATCGTGATGATATGAAGCAAAGTAAACATCATATAAGGGAAGAACATGTGCCGCTGGTTAGCGTATCAGGGAGAGTCGATCTATTTAGATGAGTTGGTTTATCAGCCGGAACACTCATTGGTCCATCAAAGCTTAGAAGCGAGAAAAGCAGTGACTCGTGTCAACGCTGATGGTTTTGGACTGGGTTGGTATACTGAGCGGAAAACGCCGGGCCAGTTCCATGAAGTTTTACCAGCGTGGGGAGATGAGAATCTTCGCTCTTTGGCTCACCATATCCGTTCACATCGCTTTATGGCACATGTACGCTCGTCCACCGGAACGCAAGTTTCGCGCTCTAATTGCCATCCATTCATCTATGAGAACTGGATGTTTCTTCATAATGGTCAGATAGGTGGTTTTGATCAGGTTAAATACCCATTGCAGCTATTGCTCAGTGAGCCACTATTTTTGAAACGTATGGGGACAACTGACAGCGAGTTGATTTTCCTGTTAATGTTGCAAAATGGTTTGGTAGACAACCCGATTGAAGCGATAAGAAAAACGTTGGAAACGATTCGTATCGAGATGGAAAAGAAACAGATTGGCGATCCGCTAAAAGCGTCGATCTGTATTTCTGATGGTCAACACTTCTGGGTAGTGCGTTATAGCTCTAACCAAGATGCGCCGACCGTGTTTATCAAACAAGATGGCGCCAACATCGTATTGGCTTCTGAGCCTTTAGAGCAAAGCAGTGAGTGGAAATCGGTTACACCACAAAGTATTCTCCAAATCCACTCTGACGTTGTCGAAAGTTTTCTTATCTAACGTTGCTCTGTCTTAGCGTTCGCCATCTTTTCCAAGGTAGGTTTAGTATGGCGAACACAGAGACTGCATAAAGCATCGACCAACCAAGGCAGACAAATACTGCGCTACACAGTACTAGTGAGAGACCCGCAAGCTTGCGGCTAAAACCGGTCAGTAGCTTATAGGCTGACAGCATCGCGAGCAGGTAGATAAGTACAAAGATTCCGTTCGCGAGCTTAAGGAAAAACTCCAAGTCTAAGCCAGACATTTCACCGAACAGACATGACACCAAAACCACTGCGCCGACGGCTAGGGTGGCGTTGGCGGGTACACCTCGAATGGATAAACGAGCTATTGCGCTTTGAGGCGTGTACTCTCTTGCTTGTGCCCACAACATACGTGACAGACTCTGAGTGTATAGGTTGACACTGGCAAAACAGGCAGCAAAACCAATCACACTGATGAGTGTTTTGAATTCAACCCCAAACAACTGCTCTGATATCCAAGGAATAGAGGTGCTGTCAAACGAAGGGTTACCGAAAGCGCCCATTTTGAGAATGATGATTGAACAGATCCAATAAGTAGCTCCCGCGACAAAACAGCCAATGATGATAGCGATTGGAAAGTCGCGCTGTGGATTCTTAAACTCTTCTCCCATATGGGCGAAGGCTTCAATGCCAACAAAGCACCAAAACATCACGCCAAGAGCCAATCCAATCGGCAGTAAGCCTTCAGTGGTGAGAGGAGGCAAGGTGAGGTCTTGGACAGTAAAGCCGCCTTTCCACCAAAATGCCGTAATCAAAGAAAAAATAGCAATGGCAATGACGGTCTGTAGGCGGCCTGATGATTTCGCACCTGCCAGATTGACGCCAACCAACAGTGCAACGGTGACTATTTGCGCTGTTAACGAGGACCCGAGGCCGTCAGGTAGCAGTTGTTGCAGGAAACCCGCGGCTAAAGCGATCGCGGCAGGCACCCCAACCGGTATGACGCTTAAAAACAGCCAAGCGACACTTTTTTCAAGTTTGGTATTGAATGCTTTGCGAACAAAATAGGCGGTGCCGCCAGCGTTGGGAAAGTGCTTACCCAATTGAGCAAAGGTTAAAGCGATAGGGCAGATGGCAATAAACAGCACCAGCCATGCCCATAACGACAGTTGACCAGCGATGCCTGCAGCGATGGCTGGCACCATAAATAATCCCGTGCCTAGCAAGGTCGTTGATAGCTGTCCGATCCCTGACAGCAATGTAATCTCTTGTTTTAATTGGCTCATGTACTTCCTTGCATCCCTGCCTATTGTTTCACATAGATTAGCCGAAGCGGCTTATCTATGCATTAGTCATTTCGTCGCAGTTTGCCGTCATATTGTCGGTTTGCTAACTAAGCGCTGTCAATTTGTCTGCTTTCATCTGGCGACTTTTTATGTCACATTGCACTCAACCGACAGGATAAGTTGGAGCACATGGGAAGTAACTCAATGGACAAGTTTGATCAACAGATTCTCAATATCTTAAAACTCAATGCCCGAGCGAGCGTGAGCGATATTGCACGCCAGGTAAATCTTTCGCGCTCAGCAGTGACCGCACGCATTCAAAAACTAGAGTCCGAGAAGGTCATTCTTGGTTATCACGCAGAAGTGGCAAAAAAGGAGAGCACCGAACTCATTAAAGCCTATCTAGCGTTGAAGTTTGATATGTCGAGTTCGACTCAATATTGCGAGACCTACGCAGATCAAATCTATCAAATCGATGGGGTCAAATGGTGCCACGCAATTAGTGGAGAAACCGATATGATGCTTTACGTTGAAGTTGAAACGATGACGCAATTGAATGCGATTCGAGATCAGTTGCAAAAAATCCCAGAGCTTCGTCATTTGATGACCCACACCGTGTTAACCGAATTTTTTAATACCTTACACCATGCTAAGTAACTTAAATCTCAATCTGTTGCGTTCGCTGCATGTTTTACTTGAAGAGTGCCACGTCAGCAGAGCAGCACAGCGACTGCATATTACACAATCTGCTGTGAGCCGACAGCTATCGCAACTGCGTGATGTATGCGGTGATCCGTTACTGGTTCGTGATGGTAACCAGCTTGTGCCGACACCAAGAGCCCTTGAAATGCAGGACAAGCTACGTAGCTTGCTTGGAGAGTTTGATGCTCTTCTGGCCGATAAGCCGTTTGATCCTAAGGTATGGCAGCAAGAGTTTGTGTTGTCATCCAGTGATTATGTTGCCCAGTATATTTTACCGGACGTGGTGTCTTTGACTACCGCTCAGGCGCCTAAGGTCAATATTGCTTACCGCTTATGGCAGCCTGAGTATTTGGCACAGTTTGACCAGACAGGGATTCATTTAGCGTCAACGATGCTGTCACATAAGCCCGAACATTTAAGCAGTATCAAAATTGGTCATGATAAATCGATGTGTGTGATGCGCAAAGAGCATCCGCTTGCTCGTCTTGAAAGCATCACTTGCCAAGAGCTGGTCGCCTATCCTCATCTCAAGGTGACAGGAGGGGGTGACAAGGATAGTCATGCTGACTTGGCTCTGGCTGAGCTAGGTTATCAACGGCGGATTGCTTTGAAAGTGCCATTTTTCTCTGCTGCCGCGAATGCACTGAAAAGCAGCGATTACCTGATGATAGTGCCTGAACACATTGCTTTTCATCTGGCTAGGGAGTCAGATTTGACCTATCGTCCTCTGCCTTTTGCCACCAGTGAGCATCTTTATTGGTTAATGTGGCATCCCAAGTATGATCAGGATAAGGCTCACCAGTGGATGCGCAGCAATCTCCTTGATGCAATGCAGACATCTCCTTACTCAATAGGTATGATTTGAAATCATTATGGCCATGACAACATTTGATTTCAGATCATTATCAGTATGATTTAATTTGGATAGCCAGTTAGCAATGTCGAGATCGCTCGACTCCAACAAGGATAATATCAATGACGTTCACGATTTGGCTTTCACTTTTCACCATTTGTATTCTCGGGGCTATGTCTCCGGGGCCGAGTTTAGCGATGGTTGCCAAACATAGCCTCGCTGGTGGTAGAGTCAACGGTTTAGCGACAGCGTGGGCACATGCCTTTGGTATTGGCATCTATGCCTTTATCACCCTCATTGGCTTAGCCGTCGTGCTACAGCAATCTCCCTTGCTTTTTAAAACAATCAGTTACGCTGGCGCAGCCTACTTAGCTTATTTGGGTTACAACGCACTGCGTTCGAAAGGGGGAGTGGCCGCTCGACTTGAATCAGGAGAACAAACTAGCGTGTGGCAATCGGCAAAAGAAGGTTTTTTGATCTCTCTGCTAAGCCCTAAAATTGCCCTGTTTTTTATTGCATTATTTAGCCAGTTTGTTGCGGTAGGGGATACGTATACCGCCAAAAGTCTGATTGTCATGACGCCGCTGATTGTTGACGGCTTATGGTATACCCTAATTACCTTTTTACTCTCCAGTCCTAAGCTGATTGATAAAATTCGTTCCAAAGCGATGTTGATCGACCGCTTGTCTGGTGCAGTGTTAATTTTACTAGCGTTGCGCGTTGTCATGACCGTTTAGGACAGACAATTGCGTTTCACTAAGGAGGTCTTGTAATGATAAAGCTAGCGGTCATAGGAACAAACTGGATCACGGATCAGTTTATCGAAGCAGCTTTGATGACCAAGAAATATCAGCTGACAGCGGTTTATTCGCGTTCGATGGAGCAGGCAAGCCGTTTTGCACAAAAATATGGCTCTCCAAAACTGTTCGATGATCTAGAGCAGCTTGGTGCTTCTTCGCTAGTCGATGTGGTCTATATCGCCAGCCCCAACTCGTTGCATGGCCCACAGGCTATTCAGATGATGCGAGCAGGAAAACATGTCATTGTTGAAAAGCCAATGGCATCCAATTACGCGCTAGCTAAGAAGATGTTTGAGGTAGCAGAGCAAAATAATGTGCTGCTATTTGAAGCGTTTATGTCGGCTCATTTGCCTAACTTTAAAAAGCTAAAGCAGTTGTTACCGTCGATTGGTCAGATACGCAAAGGAATGATTAGCTACTGTCAGTACTCATCCCGTTATCCCAAGTATCTAGCTGGTGAAAATCCTAACACCTTTGATCCGCAGTTTGCCAATGGCTCAATCATGGACATTGGTTTTTACTGTCTGAGCTCGGCAATTGAGTTATTTGGCGAACCGACGATGGTTAAGGCACAAGCGCAACTGCTTGATTCAGGTGTCGATGGTAGTGGGAGCGTCATTCTTAATTATGAGGGCTTTGAAGTCGTACTCCTGCACTCAAAGACCAGTGACTCTTACTTGCCTAGTGAGATTCAGGGGGAAGAAGGGGTGTTGCAGATGGAAATGATTTCCACTGCTAGCAAGCTGACGAAAATCCTACGCAGTGATAAGTGTCGGGTTGATGAAAGCGTCGATCAGGTCAGTAACCCAATGTATTACGAAGCACTTGAATTTGCAGACCAATTTAAGCAACAATCAGCCAATAAACAATGCACTCAACGTTCACTCGTTGTCGCTAAGTTACTTGAAGAAATTCGTCGTCAAACAGGGGTAGTATTCCCGACAGATGACGCCATTTCTCCTAAACAATAGAGAAGAGATACATGCAAGCTGAAGTAAAGTGGGTAGAAGAGTTTAAATTTCTGGGTCAATCTCAGTCGGGTCACTCAATCGTTATGGACGGTAACGGTGGAGCTACGGCACCAAGCCCAATGGAAATGGTGTTGATGGCAGCGGGCGGTTGTAGTTCCGTTGACGTGGTTGATGGTCTTAAAGAAGCGGGTCAGGCAGTGACAGCATGTACAGCAAAACTGACCACAGAACGCCGTGAAACCGCGCCGCGTATTTTTACTCAGGTCAATATCCACTTTGAGGTGTCAGGTGACAACTTATCGCCTGAAGTCGTGGCGAAAGTGGCAGCGGATTCTCTAGAGAAGTATTGTTCAGTGTGCTTAATGCTTGGAAAAGGTGTCGAGATGACACACAGCTGGGCAATCGTCTAACTCCCTTTCACTTGATAACGCCGAGCGTTCAGCTCGGTTTTTTTTTGAGCAAATTGCGATGAACAATACTAATCATAAATTCACCATCGCAGGAATGATCGCTATTCTTCTGTGGAGCAGTGTTATGGGCTTGGCAAGGGCCGTCACTGAAATGCTCGGGCCGGTTGGCGGAGCGGCATCAATTTATACAGTAGCGTCACTGTTTTTGGTGCTGGTGATGGGGGTACCTAAACTGCGTCAATACTCTTTGCGCTACGTTCTGATTGGTGGTGGCTTGTTCGTTGCGTATGAAATTTGTCTGGCGCTGGCTCTGGCAATGGCAAACTCGCGACAACAAGCGATTGAGATGCTCGTGATCAACTACCTCTGGCCTGCGCTAACGGTGTTGCTTGCGGTGTTGGGCAGTGGCAAGAAAACCAACCTATTGGTTTATCCGAGTATTGCGTTGGCTTTCTTTGGTGTTGCTTGGAGCATCACTGGTGATCAGGGGCTGTCTCTGGCGCAGATAGCCGCGAATGTGGCGACCAATCCCACGACTTATGCCATGGCCTTTATTGGTGCATTTCTTTGGGCGATCTACTGCAATCTGACGAAACGAATCTCCAATGGTCAGAATGCGATAACGCTATTTTTTATCATGACGGCGGTTTCTTTGTGGATTAAGTACGCCTTCAGTGATGAAACTGGCATGACTCTGACTGTTAAATCCGGTGGGCTTCTATTGGTGTCGGGTATCGCAATGGGCAGTGGATACGCGCTTTGGAACTACGCGATTATAGGCGGTAACATGGTGCTGTTAGCGACTATGTCCTACTTTACTCCCGTGCTATCGACGGTGATCTCTTCGTTTATTTTGGGGTTGGTGTTGACTCAAAGTTTTATTCAAGGGGTGGTAATGGTGACTATTGGCTCTTTGATGTGCTGGTGGGTGACTCGCGAAAAATGACCATCAGCTACCAAGTAATGTCTATTGGCGTCCCCACTTCAACTAATTGAAGCAACTGATCCATTTCCTGATTACTGATAGCGATACATCCATCCGTCCAGTCAAAGCTTTGCACAAAGTTGACTGGGCGAGTCTCACCATTTTTGAGGCCGTGGATTTTTATGTTGCCACCTGGGTTTAAGTTACGCTTTTCTGCGTAGGCTAAATCTTGTTGGTTAGGGTAACTGATATGAATAGAGCGATAAAAATCTGAGTCCTCAAGAACAAAATCTAAAAAATAACGTCCTTCAGGTGTGCGTTGGTCACCTTCATAGACTTTATGACCTTTTGGTCTCTTACCAAGCGCAATTCGAAACTCTTTGATCACCTCGTTGTTTTCAATCAAATACATTCGACGCTTTGATTTATCGACTTTAATGAGATCTACGCTCGCCCAAGTAGGCAAGCAAAACACTAAACCAACAACGAACAACCACTTAGCCAAAACCACATTCCCTTGCTAACTATACTTTTATCAGTCTAATCGATCTTTTTACTAATAAGGAGTGATTTCATCACTTGGTATTAAACTGAAAGTTCATCATCAACTGAGTTAAAGTGAACAGGGCAGCTACATATGGGCTGCCCTGGTTTTTATTAAGCGGCTTACAGAGAGGCGAGCTGAGAGGTTTTGTTGCTGCGACTCGTTTTCGATTTGCGAGCCTTTTTAAGCAAACTGAGCAGTTCAGTTGCTTGCCATGACTGTTCGGATTGAGAGTAACTGCTCTGGTTCATCATCGAACGTTGTTGTTCAATTTGTTGGCGAATCTCGGCGTTTATTTGAGGGTGTTCTTCTAGCCAGCAATTGAGCAGGAAGTTAGCCTGTAATCTGTCGTCAACCGCCAAGGCAGCCTTGAGTTTATCTTCTGTCGGACTGGCAACAGATTCGGTGTTGTCAGGTATGTCTGCGTGGCGTGCTCTGTTCCACAATACTAAGGTAGCCAGCCAGAGTAGGGCAAATAGCGCCGTCAAATAGGGCCAGATTCCAGCTTGATAAATGGTGATGGTTTTTGATTGTGGCGACGACACTGTCGGTGCTGAAATGGGCTCGTTGTTGACTTGGTCAGCAGGATTCACGAAAAGCTGTAAACCTTCTAAACTGGCTTTCGCCTGATGATGATTGCTGCTATCCCACCAATTCAATTCAATCTGACTCAGTTCGATTTGACCTTGTTGCTGAGCAATAAGGACTTGTTTTAAAGTCATGCGCGTTTTTCCATCCCCGAGATCGCTAAACTGAGGTTTCTCTTGATAGACTCGTACTGAATCTGGGTAGTTTACTTTGAGGTCGGGAAACTGCTCGCTAGATAAACCTTCTATGTCTAGGTAAATCTCTCGGGTGAGCGACTCTCCGACCGAGGTCGTAAATGGCTGAGAAGGATCGATGTTCTGACCATTGGAATCACGCCATTGTTGGGATAAGGTCAGCGCTGCCGCTGGTAGCCATTGTCCCTGATACTCACTCGGAATGGGCTGTACTATGATTTGAAATTCTTCGGCTGGCGTGTTTGCTGACACCAGTTTGGTCGTGCCAGTCCGATTGTCGCCGAAGACGACACTGCCAGTGAAGCCGATGCCCGACACCGTGAATTGCCCAGATTGTTGTGCTGTTACTCGATAGTTTTGATCGACGACCGTGACTTCAACACCATCAACGACAGCTTGATACTGATTGGGTTCTCCCATCGGCTCTAGAACAATGCCTTGTGATCTTGGCGCAATGATATTGGGATTTTGTAGTCGTCTTGGGTCGGCTTTGACAATTAATCGGGTGGTCAACTGAGTGCTTTCTTTTGGGTAAAGTGTTGTTTTACTTAGGCTACTGTGCAGTTCAACCAAATCACGGACTTGAGGTTGATCATTGTCAACGGATACCTGAATCGTGATCGGCTGAGATGTGGCGCCGTCTACGGTAAAGCTAGGGATGGTCGCGATACCGAGGCGTTGTGCAGCAAGCGATATGTTCCATTCACTGCTGTTGGAACGTTTTCCGTTGATGAAGTTCATGGAACTGCCAAAGCTGGGTCTGCCGACATAAAAGTCTTTTTCAAGTCCAGACAAATCCAACGCATCAGATGAGACTTTTGAGTCAACCACCACTCGTAACTGAAACACTTGGTTTTTCACTACTTTGTTGGTACTTACTGTGGCAGTGATGTTGGTTGCTAGCGCTAGCGGGCTCATTAGTGTGAGCACGGCGACCAATAAGCCGACAATAGGTCGTTTGATGATTCTCTTCATTACCATTTCTTACCTGTATCTTGAGGCGGTTTCTTTTGCTGAGCTTGGAGCAAGATTTGAGCTCGGAGAAGTCGGCTTGGGTCACGCGCACTTTCTACCTGCTGAAGCTTCCTTAGCTCAGGCTCAATCGCCTGTTGATTGTCTTGGGTTGTTGCCTCACCGATTTGCTCTTGGGACAAATCCTCCGGCATCTGCTGATCGTTTGCTTTTTGATTTTGTTGCGCAAGTTGTGTCTGCTCTGAACTCTGTTGAGTCGAATCAGATGGGCTTTGCTGATCGTTTTGCTGACCGGACTGCTCTTGTTCGCTTGACGGCTGGGAAGCACTTTGTTGAGAGTCTGACGATGGTTGATCGTCTTTATTCTCTTGCTGATTTTGTGAAGATGAGGCGGATTGAGAGCCATTTTGTTGTTGACTCTCTTGCTGAGACGACTCACCTTGCTGTTGCTGTTGCTGTTGCTGTTGCTGTTGGCGGCTTGGTCGAGTTGACCATTCTGTGCATAGGCATTGGCGAGGTTGTATCTTTGCTCTAGTTCTTGAGCACCTTGCAAGGAGTTAATGGCAGCCGAAAAATCACCAGCCTGATATTGGGCAATGCCTTTCCATTGACTATCTTCAAATAGTTCGGCAGCCTCCGCATACTCTTGTTTGTTATACATCTCCATCGCTCTTTGATTGTCATTGAGCCAAGGGCTGGCAAGCGCTGGCTTAGGCGACAAAGCTGGCAACAGTATCAGTGTAGCGGCGAAAAACACACCACGTCTAAATACGAGCAGCGCAGGAATAACAAGGAGAGGCAGCAGCCAATAGCCTTGATTGATTTGTTCTGAAATCGTTTGATTGGCTAACGATGTGCTGGTGCCATCGACACGGGAAGTCGCCAGAACAATACTCTCTACGTCACTGTTTGTCACCTGAACGGGTACAAAGTAGCCGTCCAACTGAGAAGCTAGCGCTCGCATATTGTCGAAGTTGGCTTTTGCTACTACAGGTTGTCCGCTGCTACCGGTCATGAGAGAACCATCAGCAAGCTTGATAGGTGCGCCCGAACGAGTGCCGACCCCCAAAATAACGAGTCGCCATGGCGTACCGGCTAACTGTTTGGAGATTTCTCGTTGCTCTACATCATCGATATCATCTGTTATCAGTATGATGTCACCGGAGGCCAAGCCAGTATTGGTCATCATTTCGATCGCGAGCTTTATTCCTGCAGCGGCATCAGCGCCTGGATATGGCATCAGGTCAGGGGAAAGATTTGGCAGTAAATTGGCGATGGTTTTACTGTCACTAGTCATGGGACTGACTTGATAGGCATCGCCAGCGTATGCGACGAGTCCTGTACTGCCTTCTTTCCAACTAGACAGAAGGTCTGTCGCTTTGAAGCGCGCCTGAGTTAAACGGTTTGGTTTGATGTCGGTGGCATACATCGACATCGACATGTCCATCACAAGGACACGGGCACTAGTGTTTGTATAACTAGGACGGGGTTGTTTGGACATGCTAGGCCCAGAAAGAGCAACAATCACCACGATTCCACAAAGGGCTGTGATATAGAGTCTTACGGTTTTTTTAGCCGGGGCAGATACGCCCATTGCTGCGGCAAGGTGAGGAGCAATAAGTGTTTGTGTACGAGTTCTTTTGACTAGCCAAAAGATCACCATCGCCCATGGTATAAGTGCCAACAACACCCATGGATAGAGAACGACAAACTCAGACATGATCTCTCCTTAGTACCAGCAAAAGTGTGAAACTAAGCAGCGCTATCAAGAGTGGTAGCCCAAACCACTCTTTTTGCGGACGCCAAGTTTGCGATGCGTTGCTTATCGGCTCTAGGCTATTGATGGTATCGTAAATGGTTGCCAACTCGCTGGCGTTACGGGCGCGAAAATATTGCCCCCCCGTGATTTGCGCAATTTGCTGCAAAGTCTTTTCATCGAGATCTTGGGCGGTATTGACTTTTCGGGTCATAAAAAATTCTTTCACCATCATTTCGCCCGCACCAACACCAATGGTGTAGATAGTTGCTTGATATTTCTTGGCGATCTGTGCGGCTTCAATAGGGTCGAGTACACCTGATGTGTTACTACCATCACTGAGGAGTACCATCACTCGCTGTGGCGCATCGCTATCAATAAAGGTTTTGGTTGCCAAACCGATCCCTTCGCCAATGGCGGTCTTATCACCAATCAGGCGTAGGACTAGTGAATCCACTTGTTGGGATATTGAAGCTCTGTCTAAAGTTAATGGCGTTTGTAGGTAAGCATGATCAGCAAAGAGCACCAATCCCAGCCGATCGCCTTTGCGTTGTTGAGCAAAATCAGAGACCACTTTTTTAACTGCGGTAAGACGGTCGATATACTCGTCTTGATTCTGCATATCTTTTTGACTCATAGAGTAGGAAAGATCGATCAACAGCATCAAATCTCGGTGCTTAGGCTGGCTGGTGACAGGTTCGCCGTACCAAACCGGTCTGGCTAAGGCGATGATGAACGTAAGCCAAAAAAGAGCAGCCAGCAGCTTTGCCACTCTATTTTTGGGAACCTGACCACTGGATGATTTCGGAAGATAGGGCAGGCGAATCGGGGCCGAAGCTTTAATACTCGGCAGCAAAAAATAGATCAACAACGGCAGTGGTACCAGCAACAAGGCCCACCACCAAACGAAGCTGATATTAGTCACGCTTTCTTCTCCTTTTTTTCGGTGGCAGTGCCTGTTCAACCCAGTCACTGCAATGCTGAATGAGTTCAGGTGCATTGTCGATTGGTTGAGAAGTGTAGAGAGCCTGTTGCCACAAATCGTAGTTATCACCAAAATGAGAACCACCCGCTTGGCTGTCTAAAAATGCATACCACTCCTTGCCCGTTAGTTGGGCTATCTCTTCTCGAGGGTAGTAGCAAAGTGCAGCTTGCCTGACTAACTCGAACGCCTCAGAAGGTTTTTGGCCTCGAGACAAAAGGCGTAGTGCTGTTTTTTTGGGGGCTAAGCGTTTTCTGTTCCAGCGAATGAAGAACAAACTGGCTATGAGCAATAAGGCGACACCAGCTATGCTAGCCCACCATCCCCAGGCTAAAGGCAACCACGCTGGTGGTTCTGGGAGGTGCATAGCGTTAAGAGGTAAAAGTGATTGTTGAGTCTCGTTGCTCATTTTTGAAATCCGTGTAGTTGTTGAGTAAGAGCAGCATCGCTAGAGAGCGTAGAAAAACGGATGCCTAACTTCTGTGTTAGTTGCTTGAGATAGTGCTGCTGTTGTTCGAAGGCCTGCCCTATACCTTGGCGGGTCTTAGTTGATGAAAAGTCTAGCCATAATGTATTGCGTTGATCAGACACTTGCTCGCTACCACGAAAAGCGGTTTCGCCGCGTTCGAGTGGGTCGACAATTTGAACTAAGCGTATGCGGTTGTGTTGAGTTAGGCGACTGAGTTGTGGCTCCAAGGTTGGTGTAAAGCGAGAGAAATCACTCAGTATGATAATCTCGCTACCTTTTGGACAAAGACGTGCAATCGATCGTAAGCCCTGCTCAAAGCCATAGTCAATCTTGCTATTTTGTTTCAGTTGTTGTTGATGGAGTGTTATCAACGACTGAATAAGCGTTAACGCCCCCTTATTTCTCCCTGTAGGTTTGAGTTCGATAAGACGTTCCCCTGTATCGATTACCGCGCCTATACGATCTTGCTCAGTTACGCTCAGCCAAGCGATTAGGCTTGCCATATGCGCGGCCTGAACCGACTTCAGCAATAGTGTCGAACCGAACATCATACTATGTGATAAATCGATGTAGAGGATGATAGGTTTTTCACGTTCCTCTGAGAATAGTTTTGTGTGTGGTTTGCCAGTGCGAGCGGTCACACGCCAATCGATAGTGCGAATATCATCGCCCGATTGGTATTGTCGAACTTCACTAAAATCCATCCCTCGTCCTAGTTGACGGCTTTGATGCTGACCGAGCATCTGTGACCATAAACTTTTGCCAGGTGGTAACCACTTGATGCACTGTTGCTTGTAGTACATCAGTTCATCTAGTGAGAGATTTACGCCATCGCTGTAGGGAGGTAATTTAGTGTCCATACCTTAACGCCTCAAGCACTGCCAACTAAAGACAACAACTTGCTAATGACCTTGTTTGCTTCGATGCCTTCTGCTTGAGCCTGATAGCTTAGCAGTAAACGGTGACGTAGCACTGGGTAGGCCATGGCTTGAACATCTTGCGGGGACACATAGTCTCGGCCATTGAGCCACGCATAAGCACGTGCACAGCGATCAAGTGCAATGGTGGCTCGTGGGCTGACACCCATTTCTAACCATTGCGCCAAGGTATCATTGTATTTGGAAGGCTCTCTTGTAGCCATAACCAAACGAATGATGTACTGCTCAATGGTTTCTGCCATATGGATATCCAGTACAGCCTGACGCGCAGCAAAAACATCCGCTTGAGATAAAGAGGGGGGCGTAACCCTGTTATTCCCTTTAGCTTCACCACGATTCAGGCGCAAGATAGCCAGTTCGCTTTCTGCGTCAGGATAACTAACGTCTAGGTGAATCAAGAAACGGTCAAGCTGCGCCTCCGGTAGAGGATAAGTGCCTTCTTGCTCGATCGGGTTCTGTGTTGCCATCACGAGAAACAATTCTGGCAATGGGTAGGTTTTACGACCTGCCGTTATCTGTTTTTCTGCCATCGCTTCGAGCATCGCAGCTTGCACTTTGGCAGGAGCGCGGTTGATTTCATCAGCGAGGATCAATGAGTTGAAAATAGGTCCGGCTTGGAAGCAGAATTCGCCAGTTTCCGGCCTAAAAATATCAGTACCCGTGAGATCTGCGGGTAATAGATCCGGAGTAAACTGGATACGATGAAAATCGCCTTCAATGCAGTCGGCAAGGGACTTTACCGCTCGAGTTTTGGCAAGCCCAGGAGGCCCTTCGACAAGAATATGGCCATCTGCGAGCAAGGCGACAAGTAGTTGATTCACGAGTTCGCTCTGGCCAATAATTTGGCTATTCAAATAATCGCGCAGGTGTTGTAGAGCGTGTGCGTTCATGATTTCGCTTCTCCTTATTTTTTCACTTAGTAGCTCGCTAACTGAAAAAGTTCCGTGTGAAATCCATCTCCTCGGTCAAGAGGTGGATATATCAGCAGGCTGTGATAGTAGCATCTCGACAAATGTATGTATTTCAGTTGGTTAAAATATGGGGGTTAAAATCTCAGTTGCAAGTTTTCATTTGTGCAAAGTTAGGTTGAATGGCGAATCTCTCAGCAGGGAAAATTGCATTTCATTCTTATTGATTGATTTATAAAGAAAATTTACTATCGGTCGATATGCTAATCTCATGGGAAGGGTCTAAATTAGGCATGGCACTTTGGTGATAACACCGAAGTTTGCAGACCAAGATATCAACGAATGCAGAATGGCTTTCTGCGTCAGTTAAATCAGCAGCAAGATGGCTGGTTCTTTGGCTTTAAACTACTCTGATGTAGACTGGCATAACAGGGGCTAAGTGGGTAAACTTAGCCCCTGTTGTATTTTAAAAGGTAAGTGAGATCATGAGTGATTTCGAAAAAGAGCTAGAACAGATGGCTCAGGAAATGGGTGATGAACCAGAAGTGGCATTACCGTCGATTGATGAGCAGAAAGCGATTGCACAAGAGTTAAAGAAGCTTGAAGCCGAAGGTAAATTGACCCCAGAAGTCCTAGAGCAGTACTTTGGTAAGTTCTACGCTAAGAATGATAAGCCAGTGCATTAATTTGTATTGATGACTGATTTAGAAGCCGCCGAGTGCGGCTTTTTAACGTTTGGAAACAAAGATGTTTATTGTATATCGTTTAATTAAGCTGGCGTTGATCTCCGCGCTGTTTTTCATTATTTATGATTTGATCGCGTTCGGTGAAATCACCTGGGTTGGACGTCTGTTATCGCATATTTAGCCTGAGTCATAAAATTCAAAAAAATAGACGTGACTACTAGAGAGAACTCTTTGTAAAGTCTAGGCTAAAAGTATCAATTCAATCACTTAGAGATATCTGATGGAACAGAAACTCTACTATTGGCTACAGAAACTTAACTATTGGCTACATAGGCTCTATATGTTGGGGCTTAGAATCGCCGCTAAAGTGTTGCCCATTACGAAACCAACACTATTTATTGGTAAGGATGCCTTGAAGCAGCTTTGTCACACTGTTTCCATCATGGGCATTAGTAAGGTTCTAATCGTGACGGATGCTGGGATCGTCAAACTAGGCTTTGCCAAACGACTCGCTTTTGAATTCGAGCGAGTTGGCGTCAAGTGCGTCATCTTCAGTGACGTCCTCCCTGACCCTACCTATGATCAAGTTGATGCTGGATTAGTGATCTATCGTGAGCAGCAGTGCCAAGGCGTGGTCGCGATTGGTGGAGGCTCACCAATAGATTGTGCAAAGGTTGTTGCTGCGTGTGCGACCAATAACAAACCAGTGCGACGTCTGGTTGGATTATTGCGAGTTTGGAAATCGCCAGCTCCAACCTTCGTGATTCCCACCACGTCAGGGACAGGTTCTGAGGTCACCGTTGCGGCGGTTGTGTCTGATCCAGTCACCCATAAGAAAACCCCAGTTGTGGATCCTAAGTTGGTGCCGATTGCGGCAGCGCTTGACCCTTCTTTGATGCTGGCGCTACCTGCCTCTATTACAGCCCAAACAGGCATGGATGCGCTGACTCACGCCATTGAAGCATACATTTCCTGCAGCGCTACCGCTGAAACAGATCGCTATGCGCTTGCCGCTATCACTCTTATAGACGAGAATTTAGAAAAAGCGGTGAGATTTGGTCAGAATGCGACCGCACGCCAAAACATGGCATTGGCATCCTACTACGCTGGGCTTGCGTTTACCAAAGCCAGTTTAGGTTATGTTCATGCCATTGCTCATACCCTCGGCGCTAAGTACGGCACGCCACACGGGCTGGCCAACGCGGTGGTTTTACCCCATGTTTTAGAGTTTTCCAAAAACGAAGCAGAATCGAGTCTTGCCGAACTTGCGTCGGCGTTGAACCTTACTAATCCATACACCCCTGATCGAGACAAAGCGCAGGCTTTAATTGAGTATGTAAAGTTGCTACAGCATAAATTGGATCTGCCGACTCATTTTGACAATATTCTTCATGAGCACGTCAATGAACTGGCAAAACAGTCGTTACATGAGGCGAGATGGAACTATCCGGTCCCTAGGTACATGCAGCAAGAAGAGTGTGAGAAAATGCTGCTAGCGATATCAACGGTGAAATAAAAACAGCCCTCAAGTTAAGCTATGAGGGCTGTTGTGACTATAGTGAGACTAACCTGCTATTACTTCACAGTCCACGCGATGGTTTCACCCGCACGGATTGGCACGACAACATCTTTGCCAAAAGGCATAGACTCTGCCACTGTCCACTCTTGTTTGGTTAGAGTGACGGTATCCGTATTACGTGGTACAGCGTAGAAATCTGGGCCGTTATGACTAGCAAACGCTTCTAAATTCTCTAGTTTGTCTTCTTGTTCGAATACTTCTGCATAAAGCTCTAGCGCTGCGTGCGCTGTGTATGAACCCGCACAACCGCAAGCCGCTTCCTTCATGCCTTTTGCATGTGGTGCAGAGTCGGTACCAAGGAAGAACTTCTTGCTGCCGCTTGTCGCTGCTTCAATTAGAGCTTGCTGGTGAGTGTTGCGTTTAAGAATCGGCAGGCAGTAGAAGTGAGGCTTGATGCCTCCTACCAACATATGGTTGCGGTTGTAAAGTAGGTGGTGAGCAGTAATCGTCGCCGCGACGTTTTCATTCGCATTTTTCACAAAGTTCGCAGCGTCGGCGGTAGTGATATGCTCAAGAACAATCTTTAGATCAGGGAAGTCATTGACGATAGGTGCCAGTACAGTGTCTAAAAACGCTTTCTCGCGATCAAAGATATCAACATGGTGGTGAGTGACTTCGCCGTGTACCAGCAGTAACATTCCCACTTCTTGCATCGCTTCTAAAACAGGGTAGATGTTCTTTGCATTCGTCACACCAGAATCGGAGTTAGTTGTGGCACCAGCAGGGTAAAGCTTCGCTGCAACTACCGCACCAGAAGCTTTAGCTTTACGAATCTCATCAGGTGTTGTGTTATCTGTTAGGTAAAGTGCCATTAAAGGCTCGAACTGTTCACTTGGCTTCTCTGCCATGATGCGTTCACGGTAAGCCAGAGCCATATCGGTATCGGTAACAGGTGGGATTGTATTTGGCATGATTAGCGCGCGTCCATTGTAGCGGCTAATGTCTCGCACGGTATCCTTTAGAACTTCTCCGTCACGTAAATGAACATGCCAGTCGTCAGGACGTGTGATCGTAAGTGTTGTCATTTTTGCTCCCACCATTGTAAAAGTTGTCTGATTGGAGCCTAACCGATGCGAAAACCTTGAAGGCAAACGCTTACGCTTAGGCGACAGGATGATAGAGCAAAGCGCTTTCTATTTCATCTTCTTTTTTGGTGGAAGCTATTGGTTGGGTAATTACTCGCCTCAACGGTTGTGGTTAGCGGACCGTTAACCATAGTGCGTGAATCGAACCTGGAATGAAAAAGAAAAACGTCAGAATCAGGTTGATGAAGAAGTCTTTATTCAAACCTTTATCGAGAAAGACGGCCAAAGGTGGTAGAAAAATACACAGTAGGATCATCACTAGTTTGTTCATAAGTCTGCTTAACTCCAATAAATTGAATACATCGGTTGTACCTGTTCGGCATTATCTCGTTCCGCGACAGGATGTCTATTCTATTAGCCTAGCAGACGATAATATTCAGAGTATTCTTACGTGTTTTAGGCGCGGATTTCATTTTTGAGACGCTCAGTGCTTGTTGGTTATTTGTAAAATAAACTCAATTAAATCAAACGGAATTAGGTATAATACCGCAACAATAATTACTGCTTAGGATAAGCAATGTCAGCACCTATTCTTTCACAAATCAATGTCTATCCGGTCAAATCCGTTGGCGGTTTGTCACTCTCAACTTCTTGGGTTGAAAAACAAGGTTTGATGTTCGATCGTCGCTTTATGCTTGCCTTGGCGGATGGTTCGATGGTCACTGCACGCAAGTACCCACAGATGGTTAGAGTCCAAGCGAATCTCTCGCCAGATGGCGTTATCTTTACTGCGAAGGGTTATTCAAACCTACGAATTCGCTATTCAGAATTTAAAATGCAACAAGCGCCAGCACAGGTGTGGAGTGATAACTTCGTCGCTTACACCACCACAGATGCTGCCGATGATTGGTTTAGTGATGTTCTTGGTCAGCGTGTGGAACTGCTTTATTGCGGTGAACAGTCGAATCGTGTGCGTGAAAAATTCGGCCATAACGTGAGTTTTGCAGATGGATACCCTTTGTTGGTGATCAGCGAAGCATCGCTATCCGAGCTCAACCGACGTAGTCCTGAAACTCACTCTATGGATCAGTTTCGTACTAACTTAGTGGTTTCAGGTACCGAGCCTTTTGCTGAAGATGGATGGAAACGTATACGTATTGGTGAAGTCGAGTTTGAAGCAGTGAAGCCGTGTGAGCGTTGTATCCTGACCACGGTTGATGTTGACAAAGGTGAGTTTAGAGTAAGTAAAGAACCACTGAATACCTTGTCACAGTTTCGTGCAAATGAGCGTGGCGGGGTATTTTTCGGCCAGAACCTCGTCGCTCTTAATGAAGGTGTGATTCATCAGGGCGAGAAAGTTGAAGTGCTTGAATACAAAGATAAAGAGTTCTATCCCGACAACAGTCCGAAAACTTTAGTGATGACATGCGTTGAACGAGAAGAGATCGCTAGAGATTTTATCACTTTCTGGTTGGAACCACAGCATGGAGAGTTCCCCGTTTATCAGCCAGGACAACATCTGCCGATTACATTGAGAATTGGTGCGGAGACCATCGCGCGTCGCTACACCTTATCATCTAGCCCTTCAAGACCTGGGCGTCTGGCAATCTCTGTTAAGCGTATTGATGGTGGGCGTGTCTCTAACTGGCTGGTTGACAACTTGGCGCTTGGTGACTCGCTAACTTGCGAAAGACCAGATGGCAGTTTCCATTTGGGTGATAAGTCCAACCAGCCGTTATTGCTGCTATCAGCGGGAAGTGGTGTCACACCTATGTTATCTATGTTGCGCTATTTGGCAGATCATAATCAGTTGGATGATGTGGTGTTTTATCACCAATGCCGCAGTGTAGAGGACATTCCATGTAAGTCGGAGTTGGATGATTTACGTCGTCAACATCCTGGTTTAACGGTGCTCATCTCCCTTTCTCAGGCACCTATCGATTGGTTCGGCTTAAAGGGACGTTTAACCCTAACTCACCTCAAACAGATCAAGGATGCAAAGTCCCGCCAAGTATTTGTTTGTGGCCCTGATGGCTTTATGCAAAAAGCAAGAAACTTGCTGATTAAAAAAGGGCTACCGGAAGAAAACTATCACCAAGAAGCGTTCGGGGTGAGCCAGATTTCTCAGCAGCCAGTTAAAGAACTGATGCTAAGTGTTAATGGGCACGTTTTCAAAGGGGATAATCAGAAAACACTGCTTGAACAAGCGGAAGATGCGGGAGCGTCAATCGCGAATAGTTGTCGTGCTGGTCTGTGTGGTGCATGTAAGGTCACGGTGGAATCAGGAGTTGTTCATCAACCCGACGTGCCCGCGTTGCAAGAGCATGAGCGAAATATGGGGGTAGTGCTTGCATGTTGTAGCGTACCGCAAACAGATGTTGAAGTGGTAAGCTAAGCGTTCGTTCAGTCAGAGATAAAAAGCAGCCGAGAATAGGGCTGCTTTTTTCATTCTAGGACACTTTGATTACGGCCTTGATGCTTGGCTTTATACAGTGCATTGTCCGCTCGGCGATAGAGATCGAGAAACTCACTATCCATATCTTCAAGCTGTGTCACCCCACAACTGAGTGAAAAGGGCTTGTTTTTGTTGTTGAGTGAGGACTGAAGAAACTGGATGCGAAGTCGCTCTGCTATCTGATAGGCTTCTTCGGCCGCAGTATGATTGAGAACAATGAGAAACTCTTCGCCACCAATTCGGCCACAACAGTCTGATTTTCTAAGGTTATGACGGATTATATCTGCCAAATCTACGATCACGTTGTCTCCGAAATCATGTCCATATTCATCGTTTACTTGTTTAAAATGGTCGATATCGATAATGATGCAACTCAGTGGGAATTGATGCAGCTTGGCTGCTTGATAGGAGTCGGCTAAAAACTCCCACAGCTTGCGTCGATTACTCAGTTTAGTGAGCTCGTCAGTGTTGGCTTGTTCGATCAACTGTTCGCGCATGTTAACCAGATCCGTGATATCTGTTGAGACACCGATAAGACCAATGACTTCTTGCGTTTTGCTACTAAAAATAGGCTTTTTGATGGCGCGATAGATTTTGACTTTACCATCGGGAATGGATTGAGCGCGTTCTTCATTGATCACGGTTTGAGCATGTTCAAACACCATGTTGTCGCTGCGCAATATATCGGTTAACAAATCGGGGTGGAAGAAATCCGCATCGGTTTTGTTTTTTAGATTCTCAAGTGAGGTGTCAAAAAGATCTAGGGTTAGTTGATTGGCATACAGATACTCTCCCTTGCGATTCTTGATAAAAACGTAAGACCCAATTTCATTGAGCACCATTTCATGAAGGGCGAATTTGGCTGGGTTATCGATATCGTCTATGTGCTTTAGCTTGATCATTTGACCTCCTAACTGCCGTGAGGCTGAGTCAATCGTCAATAACTCAAAGAGCTAAAGGCAAAGGGCAAGTTGCCCCCTATACCTTGGGCTTAACAGAACCTCTTTAATAACCTTATACCTATTTTTGTATCAGTACCTAGATTTGCTAAATGTTTTGGACAATTTTTGAAACGCGACTTCGCAGTTTCAACTGAGATAGCAGTACCCCAGACACGGTTAGGAGACCACCAATTACATGGTAATCACGAACCGTTTCGCCTAACAATGAAGCCGCTAACGTAATGGAAACCACGGGCATCAGATTCATAAACATTGCACTGGAATCTGCACCAATTAAGTCAATTGCTTTGACCCACATCCAAGGCGCGGCGACAGAAGCCGCGAGGCCCGCATAGGCGATTAAAGGAATAGCTTGCTGAGAAGGGAGTAATTGTTCACTGGAAAGCCAGAGTGGTGTAAGCATGAGTAACGCGAGAGTGCCCTGCATGTAAACCATAGTCCAGTTTGACAGAGGCATTTTCCAACGTTTGAGCAGGACGCAGTATGCGGCATAACATATTGACGCCAAAACCATAATTCCATCACCCGGCGTGATGTCTTGATGGAGGAAAAAACTAATATCGCCTTTACCGAGCATAAACATTAGCCCGGCCAAAGCCAACACGCCTCCTACGATACTGAGTGGCGAGATGGGCTTTGCTAAGAGCGGAACACTAAGAAATATGGCTAGCAGAGGCACAAGAGAGGTAATCAATGCCATATTAGACGCAGTTGTTGTTAGACCCGCATAGTAGGATAGAGACTGATTGAGCACCATACCAAGCATCGCCAGAAAAGCCAGTTTCGCTAAATAAGGACGAATAGTTTGCCAGTGCTTGATGACGTTAGGCAGACAGAAAGGAGTGAGAAGAACGATCGCCACTAGCCAGCGATAAAAACTCATTGCACTCGGTTCTATGGTACTTGCGGCCATCTTATTTACGATCGCATTTCCGCCCCAAATAAAAACCGTAAAAAGAGGGAGTAGGTAAACCATGCCAGCACCAAGAAATGAATTAGACCGTGAACAGTTTGACAGGTCGATATAAATATATATATCTTTAAAAAGACATTGTGAGTCATAGGAAGACAGGTTTGAGAAAATCAGCAAAACACCTTCACCCCTCGTTATCAATTGATAAGGCACCATCAGATGTGTTTATGAATTTCGAGGCATTTCTGTCTAATACGGAAACGCGAATGCACAGCCATCCATGGGGACAAGTGCAGTTAATCAGTGGTGGAATCTTGGAAATGGAGGCGGAAGGTACCCGTTTCCTTGCTCCGCCACATTTGGCAATCTGGGTTCCAGCGGGCGTAAGGCACACCAGCTATAACCGTAAACCTCTCTCATACTGCTCGCTCAATATTGCTCAGGCGTTTACTAAGAACTTCCCCGAATGCACCAGCTTGATAAAAGTGACGCCTATCGTCTCTGCCATCGTGGAAGACTTTCGGCAGCGGGATATAAATGTCGCGAAAACTGACTCTGACAAACGTTTGGTGCAGGTGTTGCTCGACCAGTTGGCGACTCGCGATACTCAACACCACTTCTTACCTTCAACCGATAATAAATATCTCGCTAAAATACTGGCCGCGGTGGAAGAGAACCCCGTTGACAACACCAGTCTCTCCCTCTGGGCGGAGCGAGTGCACACCACGGAACGGACGCTCGCTAGGCATTGTCAGGCAGAGCTTGGAATGAGCTTTACCGAGTGGAGACTAAGAGTGCGCTACTTATACTCAATGGAGTTGCTACGCAAAGGACACTCAGTTAAAGAGGTCGCTTTAACGCTCGGTTACAACCAAGCCAGCCCATTTATTGCTATGTTCAAGAAATACGCCGGCCTAACACCAGAACAGTACAAAAGCCGCTTACTTTAGCCTTCTTTAAAGGGGAGGAAAAACTGCGCTATATTTCAATATTGGTGGTGGCTTGTAACTAATTTATTTTGCAAAATAAATCCTATTGAAAGTACATCGAGTGAATTCATTGTCGATGATATTTTGCCAGATGAACAAAATATGGATGGGGCAGAAACACATCTAGGCTTAATTGCATTTAAGGCGACAACACTTATTCTAGCGATGTATGTCCTTGTGGGAACAGCAAGCTCGCAAACTTTACTGATCGCAATTACTTTGGGCAGCATGATTAAAATACCGGTATCACGAGATCAGCGTGTTTTGCGATCAGACGTGAGTGCCGACTCAGCATCTATCAACTCTTGTTTACTAACTTTATTGTGTTGCTAAACCAGCTACTCACTTACCAAGGCGAGCAACCTATCAGTGCTGAAGTGATACGACTTATCTCTATTTCGGTGGCGATCCTCCTCGCAACCGTCATTTTGAACCTCACCCAAGTCAAACCAAAACCTTATTCAGCTCCTCAGTAGAGGAGCTTCATTTTCTTGATAAATGTTTGTTCAAGTATTGGATTGCTTGCTCTTTACCCATGTACTTGCCTAGAGTTTTTATCGGGACAGACGCTAGATCAACCACGATGAGTCCATCAAGGGCGTAGTTAAAGGCTGGGTCAACGTTAAAACAGACCAACTTACCATCCATTCCCAAATATTGTCTTAGCAATACAGGGAGCCCCATCCCTTGCTCTAGTCGAGTGAGAACTTTTGACAGAATAGGGAGCTTAGACAGCGAACTTAGCATGTCAGGACGCCAGAATTCTTGCCCACTTTTTTCTAGAGGGCTTGTTGGAGCGACCAATTTAGCTTTGTCATTGTCGTAGTAGTGAACGGTCATCACGGATGCAATAAGCTGCCTCGCGACGGGACTGTAGTCATTGCTGATGCTGACCGGACCAAATAGATGCGTGTACTGAGGGTGACGGTAAACAAACGCCGCAATCCCTTTCCACAGTAGTAGCAAGGAGTGCATATTACGCTGATATTGTTTAGCGACGACTGAACGGCCCAGTTCAATTGATTGCCCGAGGCTGCTTATAAATGCTTGATCGTATTTAAATAAGCTAGAAGAGTAGAGGGCGTCAATTCCTCCTTGTTGAATCAACTCATCGACTAATCCTAAACGATAGGCGCCAACAAGATCTCGCTTGACTCTGTTCCAAACGAACAATTGATAGTATTGGGTGTCAAAATGGTCTAGATCGCAACTTTTACCGCTCCCTTCTCCCACATCTCGAAAGCTTTCTTCTCGTACTCGTCCAATCTCTTGCATCATTCTCGGAATGGTTGGGGTTGGAGCACAATAGACATCGAAGTCTCCTTGTTCCAGTAGCTTGTACTGTTCGAGGTCTAACAGCTCGTGGTGTAATTGTTCTACCGGCACAGGCGCGATAATTGGCTCGAGAGTGGCATCTAAGGGAGTAAGAGGTCGCTTGTTGGTCACGCTACCCATTAGATAGGTATTTAAACGAAAGTACTGGGCAATCTCTTCATCGTTAGCGAAGTCTTTGATCTCTGTGTACGGGATAGGATTGCCGACCGAAACTGAAACCGTTTTACCGGATTTATTCAGGAGTTCTCTTCCCAGCATGGCAGTTCTTAATAGTGGGTGAATTCGCCCTGCCTGATAAAACAACTTGCTATTCATACCTTGGATGAACAATGGAACGGTTGTCGCTTGTGCATGTTTGACAAATTTGGCGACTGACTTGCTCCAAGTTTTGTCGGTAATCTTATTCTCATTCGCTTGCCATGAAGAGACTTCTCCGGCAGGAAAGAGTATCAACACGCCTCCTTGTGAAAGGTGTTGATTTGCTTCTTGGATTGCTCGTCGGTTAGTTCGTTTGGCTTGTTCACCACCAAATACATCGACGCCAATGAACAAATCATTAAGCTCAGGAATCCGTTTAAGTAACTCATTAGCAAGGACTTTGACATCTTTGCGCACTCTTGAAACCAAAGATGCGAGGATGATGCCTTCAATACCACCAAATGGATGGTTGGCGACAATCAATACCGGGCCTTGACTGGGAATATTTTCAAGGCGGCCGTGATCCACCTGATATTGAGTCCCTATACGAGTTAAGGCTTCGTTCATAAATTCAAAACTGTCCTCTGGCAGCGCTTCTTGCCGATAGAGTGAATCAAGTTTAGAAAGGCCTGTTGCCCATTCGATGACTGATTCGCCAATGCCAAATGGTGTTTTACGTGGTAATCGGAATGGACTATCAATCATACTTAGCTCCTCGGGTAACAAGGCGGTGAGTAACGCTACCTTGGTCTTGTAGATCGCGTAGCAGGAGCAAGGAGGTAATCAGTTCAGCCAAAGCGATAAAGTTTGCTGGCATATGTCTCAAAGGGGGGAACGTCATAGTAATCCGCCTTACTGTTTAATGAGGGTTGGCCAGTTTTGGTCAGCCGTTGAGATGTGACCAGCGCGATCGGCATCCCATAAGGCTTTTACTTCGGCGTTGTAGTTAAGGTAGAGCTTACCATTGATGATTGACCACTGATTTGGGTCAGAGGGTGCGAAGTCATTTTTTGCTGATACCGCCCAAGCGCAGTACCCGCCATATTGAGGAGCGTAAGCTTCTGGATCGGCAATAAAAGTGTCTAGGTTGGCCTGTGAAGAGAAGTACCAATCTGCACCTTTATATTGGGTTTGCCATTTGCTGTCCCCTTTAATGGGCTTACCTTGAGTAAAATAAGCCACGGTGTCGTAGCCACTGACAGCCTTGTTGCTAAAGATGCCTGTAGATACCTCCTCTGCGGCGAATGAAGCAAAACTCAGTAAAAGAATAACTAGACCAAATAACTTTTTCATTTAAAAACTCCTTGTTCGACAGTGTCATGCTTGAGCCAAGTAAGACGGGTGTTAAAGTCCATGTTGCGAAGGTTGTTGATAGATTGGTAATGCATTTCTTGCTTGGTAGAAGACACGACAACGGAAGTAAAACTTACCGTTCTGGCATCATTTCTTACCATTAATGGTGAAAGATGAGGGCTGGTGGTGTCGTGGGTTAGATGAAATTCTTGACCCACTTGCTCAATAGGTAACCGGGTAACTAAACGCTCAAACAATCTTCGGCGGTAGTCACGTGCTTGGGTAAAGTTCACTGCCGCGGAAACGATCGGAGCAACCGCGTGCGAACGGGTTAATCTTTCTCCATCCCATGTCCAAAGTACCGTTTCATTCGCAGTACGATGAGTGTCAAAAGAGACCAAAGTAAACGGGGCAAAGGAGCCTAGTCTCATGGATAGAAGACGGTGATCAACTGACTGACTAGAACAGCAACTTGCAAGTTGCTTGATGACCAAGCCGCGGCTGGTCAAATTGCCGTTTGGCATCTTTCCTTGGTAAAAATTGAGCAGGCAGACGGTTAAACCATGCTCATTGGTTGAGATCCAGCTGCCACCACCGACAGGGTCAATGGGCATTAAGCAGCGAACGTCATCAATCAATACACTTTGTGGTTCGATTGCTGGTAGGCGAGTTCGTTGTTCATCGCGGTTGAAACAAACCTCATAGTGCGTATTGCCGTGGTAAACCCAAGATAGTGTACACATAGTTATTGTGCCCTCTGATAGGTGGCAGTGGTTGGTGCGACACCAAAATGATCATCGGATTGCACACCGCGCAGTGAGGCGACGACTTTCGCCATGGCAAAGTGATGGGTTGCATGCAAAGCTGCAAAGGTAAGCTCGCGCACCAGCGTAGACGAAACCTCCTCAACGCTTGTTCGTGAAAGCATAACCTCTGTTTCAACGTTAACTGCCTGATTGAGCTCACTAGATGGCAATCCAAACAGCCATTCAATTAACTCACTAATCTCCTGCTTAGCCATCTCTATGCTGCGCTCAACCGTATGGCCTCGTCGACGAACATTGTAGTCAATGGATGTCGGTTCAAGTTTGATCGCCTGGAATAAATCGAGCCAATGGCGAAAGTGTTCACCGATAGAACTGTTTACATGCGGATGAGCAATAAAAAGATAGTCATCGTCGCTGAGGGTTTCGAGAAATTCATAGCCTTGATTTAACGTTTCGATGCATCCCATTACCGCGAGGGAAGGGTGTATCTGTGCGTCACTCTCTGAGCTTGTCGTTAGATTTTTCATCGTTTGCTCCTAAACTAGCAATTCAGTTAATCCGTCATTGGGTAGCGCTGTGTTAGCCGCTTTTCTTCTCGCCAAGCTTGAAGTAATGCGCCCAAGCTTGGTGTTTTGTGTCCCTGCTTCTTTTGCTTAGCGCCAATTTGATAGAGCAGACGATATTGAGTTAATAGCGTCGAAAAAATATCTTTTAGGCGGGTATCGCTATCCCAAATATGCGCAGCTTCGCTACTGGCACCATTGATCTCTAAGATGTCGAAACATTCCCCATTCATTAATGAGTGAATATCTCTGAACTTGATATCGAGACGGCCGTAATTGAAACCCTCAAACTCAATGAGAATCGTATCTAGCTGTTGCTCTAGTGCCGGCGTGATGAACTGATTACCATCACGAAAAATAGCGCCACGAGAATGGCTACCCGCAAACGCCAATTGGAATTGGTTGTTAGCTGGAATGACGAGGTCGAGGTGCTCACTGTGGCGTGGTAGGTAGAGATGCTGTAACTTGCCCGCTCTCGGACACTTATCAATCAATTGTTGTAGGGTCGATTGACCATCTCCAACCACATACGGTGAATATTTCAACGTAATCGAGATGATCCTGCCTTTGGTTTCACCGGGCTGTCTGACGTAGAAAACGCCAGCTTCTGCGCTGTACGGTGACTTCTTCTGAAGCAGAAAGCGTCCGGAGAGAGGAAAGCTTTCGATATAGTCTCTCAGTTGTTGATTGGAATGAATCAGCTTGACACCGACACCACGGCAACCCAGATCAGGTTTAGCCACCAGTGGATAGCTCAGGTTCGCCGCGTCGAGTTGCTGTAACGACTCATTTAGTAGGTCATCAGTGTGGTTTGAGGATTTGATCAAGGTAATAAAGGGCAAAATCCATTGATTCGCTGTCTCGCCTGCCGAGGTGAATATATCGTGTTTGGATTCTCCCACCATGCCACTCAACTTAATCGCAGGGTTAGCAATAAGCGGCAGTGCCCAATCACGATGTGCCATACTTAACATGACACTTTGGAGTACAACGGGAGTGTAGAAAAACCATGCGGGTAGGAATTCAAAAGGCGAGATAACTCGCTTTGGTTGCTCTAAAACGGGCATTCCCGCATTGACCATTCCCTGCGGAATGACGTTAAGGTTAGCGAGCTCTATCATAGGTATCCCTTAATAGCGTTTTGGTTAGAAGTTTGTTTACAAGCACCATCAGGAAGCCCCCCAGTGGAATGAGCACCCAACCTGACTGGTGTTGTTGAAACCACTGCGCGTTACCAAGTTGGAAGAAAGCACCGAAAATAAGCACCGTCCATAAAGCGGTTGCTGTGAGTACGGCGAACAAGAATGTGGTTTTGGCTACACCAAGAAATCCACTTAATGTGAATCCGATGGTTCGTAATCCCGGAATGAATCGCACCAAAAATAGAGTCATGAACGCTCGTCGATGCAATATGTGTCGCAGACTTCTCGTCCGCTGATAACGGAACAAACGATAGCGAAGAAAACGAACTCTTTGTGCCATTTTGCCGATCATATACAGCCCAAGATCACCTGAACTAATGCCGGCAAAGACAGCGAGTAGAGCAATCGACGTTGGCAGTGCTTGCTCGACTGCCAAGCTTGCCGCCGTAACGATCGCAAGATCTTCTAGTAGATACGAAAGTAGAACGATACCGAGGAATAGCGCCAAGAGAGATAGATTGCCTTGAAGCAACCAGACTTCAACGGCCTTTGATATATCTGTCATAACTGATCCCCATCAATCTTTAGCGCAAAACAGTACCAACTAGAAATAACTTAGATAAGTCATTTCTAGGTAAAGTGGTCATAACATTCACAGAATTTCTAAATGCCACTCAGCTAAAGAAAGGGAGGAGTTAAAAAAAATTTCATCAATAGATGATAATTACTAAACGCTCTTGGAGACTAATCGGACTAAAGTGAGCTCTTTTATCCTAAAGATTTATCTAGGATGCTCAGTAAATCCTGATTAATTTAGCGCCTTATTCCTACGTAGTGGGTGATATTGATTCTCAATGTGTGATTGTAATTCATTACATATGTAACTAATAAATCTAATAAAAACCTTATATATGAAGCTGCTTCATATTTTGATAATTAGTTGCTTGTTAACATTTTTGTAACCTTTGTTATTCGGTAACTATGTGATGCGGTTTACTATAAGGAGTCACAAATGCAAGTAAGCATCACAACAACAAAAACAATGATCGCGACGGTTATCAGCACCACCCTTCTATCAGGGTGTTATTGGGATGATCCTGAGAAAGCAGCGAAATACGTCAGCAGTAAAATCGACCGAGACGATGTGGTAGAACACTTAGTCGAGTTGGAAGGTCGTGCATCGAAAACCAGTGATGGAAGTTCTGTTACACGAGCGGCTGGAACACAGGGCTATGCAGAATCACTAGACTATATTGTCGATACGATGAAGGAGCACAACTACCAAGTTTCTATCCAAGAGTTTGATTTTAGAGCTTGGGAGGAATTGGCTGGAACACAGCTAAGTGTTAACGGTACTCGCTTGATTGGTGTCAGAGAGGCAGGAGAAGGCGTTGATGCTGATTTTGCTGTTATGTCCTATTCGGGTAAGTCAAACGGTACTTTAGCCGCACAAGCAGCCTTTGTGACGCCTGATTTTCGATTTGATGCACCAGACTATGATGATACTGATGGCTGTGAATCAGCGGACTTTATAGGCAAAGACGTCGCAGACAAAATTGCCATTATCCAACGGGGTGGGTGTAGTTTTAGTACTAAGGTAGTCAATGCACAAAATGCGGGTGCAAAAGGCGTGATTGTCTTTAACCAAGGCAATGGAGAAGGCCGCACCAGTGTGGTGAATGGCACCTTGGGTAACGACAGTACAGCGACGATACCTGCTTTTGGCGCGCGCTACGAATTAGGCAAACAGTGGTACGACTTAAGCAAGACGACTGACGTGCCTGTTAGCCTTCAGCTCAGCGTACAAGATGACGTTGTTCTGACGCAGAATATCATCGCCGAAACAAAAGGTGGTGATGAGAATCAGGTGGTTATGTTAGGCGCTCACCTTGATTCTGTTCCTGAAGGTCCCGGCATCAACGATAATGGTTCCGGTACAGCTGGGTTATTGGAATATGCTGTCACACTGGCAAATCTGAATGCCCCAGTGAAAAACAAAGTTCGCTTTGCTTGGTGGGCCGCAGAAGAAGCCGGTTTAGTGGGTTCGGAATACTACACCAATGATCTTTTCGCCCCTCTTCGTGATCAAGCTGAACGAGAAATTCGTGCTGAGCTAGGTCTTGATGATGCTAGTCCACTGACCCCAGAGCAAGTCGATCTGGTGGATGCGCGTTACTATGAGTTGAACAAGGTTAAGCTCTACTTGAACTTTGATATGATCGGTTCTCCAAACTATATCTTTGGCGTTATGGACGGAGACCTATCGGATACCAAAGATAGCCCAGACAATGCCTACACGGGCGATTTTAAACCGCCGTATGGTACCTCTGATATAGAGTCTACGTTCAATCGTTTCTTCAGCAGCAAATCACACGCTACTGTTCCACAAGCACTTTCTAAGCGTTCAGATTACGCAGGGTTTGCAGATTGGGGAGTGGCATTTGGTGGCCTGTTTACAGGTGCGGAAAATGTGAAATCAGCAGAAGAAGTCGATCAATTTGGTGGTCAGATTGATGTGGCTTACGACAAATGCTACCACCAAGCCTGTGATGATTTGAATAACATCAGTCAGACAGCGTTGTACGTGAACACTCAGTCGTTGGCGTACGTGACGACCTTCTATGCATTCAGCCAGCCGGTATTCCCACAGCAACAGCCTGAAGTTGTTCCAGCGCTGCGTACCATGGACGCAGTGTTCATTCCTCAGAACAAGCTGCGTGTGGGGGAGAAGTTAAAAGCGGCGGATAGTGTTTCAGATCATGACCACTTCCACGGTGACTTTGACCAAGACCGTCAATAAGCGAGTAGAAAATAAAAGCCGCACGCGAGTCTAAGGTGCGGCTTAATTATTCCTAGTAGAAAGCATGGTTCTGCTAGGATTCACTCATGGATTAGACGCTAGTACCTTGACTAAGAACGTAATTCAATCCGCCGAGAATCGCGGCCACTTGTGCATCGTTACACTCTTCATTGGTGACTTTCGGGCTGTCTGGATAGACTTCTGTTGTCGTGCCATAAACACAGTTTGTCACGCCGCCACATAGCCCCAGCTTAACCATAGGGTAGTTGATCACCCCGTGCTGAACGACAGCAGAACCAATGATTTCTCCTTTTTCATCAGCGGGCGCGATATGCGTGACCTTCGCAACGGATTCGATAACCGCCGCTTGAAACTCTGATTGAGGGTTTTCTGTGTCGCCGACCGTGTAGAAACCGTCGGGAATCATACCTTCAATGTATTCAATACCATCGCGAGCTGCTAGAGCAGGGCGAAACTCGTCTTCATCGCTGTCTGTGGTTTCATGCAGGTCGATATGAACTAGGATCTTGCCTTGGATAGAGGCGACTAGCGCCATCAGATTGGCGGATTCTTCCGCTGGGCTATCGGCATAGAATGAACGGTTAGGGTCGATAGCCAATGGATTCCAACGATTGATGGTTTCGTAACCCCACGGGCTGACACAAGGGGCGACGATAATATTGAAGTGCTGACTGTAAGTGGCCATTTCATCTGCGGCGAATTGGAGTGCACCGTGCACGCCACTGGTCTCGTAGCCATGTACACCACCAGTCACCAAAACGACGGGTTTCGATATGTCCCAATTCTTAGTTTTGATGCAAAAAAGCGGGTAGCGTTTAGGGTCATAAGAGAGCGCACCATATTGCTCGACATCAAATTGGTTTTTAAGAGCGAGAATCTTAGGGACGACTTGTTGCTGATATTCGCGTTTAATAGTGGTTTGTTGACGCCATGCGATTTTTTCCGCTTCGCCCCATTTTTGCCCTGGGGTTCCGATTGGATAAGTGTAAGTACTGCGCATTACCTTGCCTTTATTGTTATTGGAAAATTGCACCTAGGATAGAGTGCTGTAACCGTACAGGCAAATGTTCTATCGCTGAAATAAAAAGATTGACTGTGTGCTGACGTCAATTGAGTTTGAGCTTTAGCGTTGCGGTGTTACATTTAGTTACATTGAACCTAATTTAATATGAGAAGAAACAATGGCAGGTGCAAGTTTATTAACGTTACTTGATGACATTGCGACGGTTTTAGATGACGTTGCTTTGATGTCTAAAGTGGCTGCCAAAAAAACGGCTGGTGTGCTTGGAGACGACCTCGCGCTCAATGCCCAGCAAGTGTCAGGGGTAGCGGCTGAGCGAGAAATTCCAGTAGTCTGGAGTGTGGCGAAAGGCTCGTTTCGCAACAAGCTGATACTGGTTCCAGCCGCGCTATTAATCAGCGCTTTCATCCCTTGGCTTATTATGCCTTTACTGCTAATTGGTGGTTTGTTTTTGTGCTACGAGGGCGCAGAAAAGATCATTGAGAAGTTCACCCATCAACCGAATGAAAGTGAAGATAAAACCATTGAAACGACGCTTTCTATCGAAGAGTATGAACGTAACAAGATCGCTGGAGCAATCCGTACCGACTTTATTTTATCAGCCGAGATTATTGTCATTGCACTGGGTACGGTTCAGGGACAGTCAACGACAACTCAAATATTGGTTGTGAGCGTAATCGCTGTGCTTATGACGATAGGTGTCTACGGGCTAGTGGCTGGAATTGTAAAGCTCGATGATCTGGGTTTTTACCTAGAACGTTGCTCGCAAGGGCGAGGGCTTCGTTCCGCATTGGGGCGCGGATTGATCACTTTTGCACCAAAGCTAATGAAAGCATTGGCGGTGATAGGAACTGCGGCAATGTTTTTGGTTGGCGGTGGCATCGTTGTCCATAACGTCCCAGCCATTCACCACTGGATTGAACCCATTAGCATGGACATCCCAAATCTGTCATTAGCAAAAGCGCTGTTTCCTTCATTGCTTAACGGCTTGATTGGTGTGGTTTGTGGTCTTGTTGTTGTGGCGATATGGCACGTGATATCGAAGCTAAAACGTTAGTCATCGATTTCTTCAGGGCTCGACAATCGAGCCCTATTCTCCGATTTCGTCACCCTCTTTGCTTTCACCCTTGGTGATTTTCTCTAGTGCCGAAGTGAGCAGTTCGCTGGTTTGTGCTCCTGAAATGAGATGCTTTCTATCAATGATAATTGCTGGAACCGCGTTAATCCCTGCTTCAAGCCACTGCTGCTCTGTTGACGCAACGGCTTGCGCCCAACTGTCATCATTGAGGATGTTACCCGCCAGCTCGATATCTAGTCCTACAGACTGAGCACATTCAATCAACACTTGTGAATCGCTGACATCTTTTGCACCTGAGAAATAGGCTTCAAACAATGCCATTTCAAGTTCAAACTGTTTATTTTCACTCTGTGACCACATCAATAACTGATGTGCTTTACGGGTGTTGTAGATTTTCATCCCATCATAAAAGTTAAACTTAAAACCCACTTCTCGGCCAAGCTGAGTAAGGGTCTCTCGTGCCGCAATACTGGCTTCTTCAGATATGCCATATTTTTCGTGTAAGTGCTCACGCAGGTTTTGGCCATCGGTGCCCATTGCGGGATTCAATTCGAACGGATGCCAGTGGATCTCAGCTTCAATACTCTCACTGAGACTGGCAAGAGCATGCTCGAGTCGTTTGTAACCGATAATACACCATGGGCAAACGACATCTGAAACGATGTCTATTCGAATTTTGTTCATCTCAACGTCCTTCTACTACTGCTATCAATAATTATAGAGAGCTTAATGATAAGATTTGAGCATTACTTCGCAATTTGAGCAGCTCTACGCCCAGTTACTACTACGTTAAAAAATGGCTTGAGGCTGAAGTCGTGGCCTGTCCTGTTTTGATAGGATAGCGAAATCAATGATGACGCCTAGCTTGCACTAGGTATATTGTTAAGGAAATCGTGATGTTAACTGCTCACGCGACAGATGTAATTTTGCATGCGTTTGACTGGCCTTATCCTCTAGTTGAACAACGAGCTCGCCAAATTCAGCAAGCGGGCTATAAATATGTTCTGGTCTCCCCGCCAATGAAGTCGTTAAAAAAAACGCAGGGGACAAAGTGGTGGCAACGCTATCAGCCTCAAGACTATCGTGTTATTGATAATCAATTGGGAAATTATCAACAGTTTAAGTCGATGCTTAATGCCCTTAAACAGCATGGGATTGGCATCTATGCGGATGTGGTCTTCAACCATATGGCGAACGAATCGTCAGTGCGCAACGATCTACAGTATCCATCGACTACCGACCTAGACGACTACCAAGCCAACAAAGAGTACTATCAAAATCAACGTTTGTTTGGAGATCTCTCTAAGCCACTGTTTGACCATGATGATTTTGTTGAGGCATTTGGTATTGAAGATTGGCAAGATCGTTGGCAAGTACAAAACGGACGTATTACGAGTGGCCCTAGCGACCCAGGTTTACCAACGTTACGTGTGTGCACCAATGTCATCTCGCAGCAGCAGTCTTACTTAAAGGCTTTGAAGAAACTCGGAGTGAAGGGGTTTCGCATTGACGCTGCGAAACATATGACGCTAGAACATCTTAAACAGGTATGGACTGATGAAATTTGTCAGGACATACATATCTTTGGCGAAATCATTACTAGCGGCGGCGCAACTCAGCCAGAGTATGAGCTGTTCCTTGAGCCATATCTGGCTCAGACGCGGCTAGGGGCTTACGATTTTCCACTGTTTCAAACCTTGTATGACGCATTGCAGCCAAAGGGCAGTCTGAAGAGTCTGGTCGACCCGTATTGTTTTGGTCAGGCACTCTCTGAGACGCGAGCGATCACGTTCGCAATTACTCATGACATACCCAATAACGATGTGTTTGCGAATTTGGTGATGACCCAAGCGCAAGAATGGTTAGCTTATTGCTATCTGTTGGGACGAGATGGTGGTGTTCCGCTTATTTATACCGATCTGGATACCAGTGGCATTCATGGCAAAGATGAGCAACCGCGTTGGCTTAAGACGTGGAATGATCCGCAGATGCTTGCAGCAATTGATTTCCACAATCGTATGCACGCTAAACCGATGACCATGATTGAGGCTGGTGATGATCTACTGGTCTTCGCTCGAGGAGAAGAAGGTATGGTTATTCTCAATAAATCGGTCAGAGCTAAAAGCGTTGAACTAAGCAGCAGCACAACTTGGATTGATCTACTGACAAAGCAGAAGTTCCTTTCTAAGGCTGGCATCTGTCATCTAGATGTGCCAGCACAAAGCGCACGGATGTTAATTACGGATTAATACAATAGGCGCACCAGTTACGGTGCGCCTTACTCTTTCTGGGTTGAGATTAGACGGTAAATTTGTTCAAAATACTATCTTGTTCGCGAATGTTTTCGGTTTGAGCCTGCATGGCAATGTTGGCATTATTTGCGGCTTCTGCAACCTGAGTGGACAAGTCTTTGATCTTCACTGTGTTGTTGTTTATCTCTTCGGCGACTAAGCTTTGCTCTTCGGCGGCTGAAGCGATCTGAATGTTCATGTCACTGATTCGCTGAATGGCATCGCGAATGCTTTCGAGTGCTCTGTTGGCCTCCTGAGCTCTCTCGACAGCGGTGCTAGCAGTTGTTTTACTCATATTCATGGCATTCGACACAGACGTTGCCCCTGCCTGTAATTGCTCAATCATGTTACGGATTTCCGTGGTAGATTCCTGAGTTCGTTGCGCGAGCGTGCGAACTTCATCAGCCACGACCGCAAAACCACGCCCCGATTCACCTGCGCGAGCCGCCTCAATCGCTGCGTTGAGTGCCAGCAAGTTTGTTTGGTCTGCGATGTCATTAATGACTTTGAGTATGGTTTCAATGTTGTCTGTTGCAGATTCTAGGACTTTAACTTCCTCGACCGCCTCATCAATTTTCTGAGAAAGATTGTCGATAGCACTGGTTGTTTCGCTGACAACAGATGTCCCGATACTGGTTGCATCATCGGCTTCTTTTGCCGCAGCCGCAGCCCCTTGAGCATTGTTGGCGACATCGCCTGACGTGGTGGCCATTTCATGCATCGCGGTGGCCAACTGTTCCAGTTCGTGAAGTTGGTCTTGCATTGCTGAAGCCGATTCTTGTAAGCCGACAGAAGTCATTTCTGAACCTCGCAAAATTTCAGAACCGATCGCTTTAGACTGAGTAATCAGTTGCTGGAGCTGGCTGGTAAAATCGTTAAACCCACTGGCGAGGATAGAGAACTCTTTGTCAGTCTTGGTATCAAGACGTTGCGTCAGATCCCCTTGACCAGAAGCTACGTCCTGAATGGCCTCGCTGAGCGAATCGAGAGGGCGCATCAATGTTTTGATCAAAACCAAAAGGATGACGATACTGATAACCAATGCAATCACCGTGTAGATGATGGAGCTGTTTCTCAGGTCAGCAAGAGATTGATATGCGATCTCTTCATCAAGTACTACACCAATATACCAATCTTCGCCGGGCACTTTGGCGAAGTCGAGAGTGTACTCTTTACCATCGATAATGGCTTCTTGGGGTTGGTCTTTAATCTGTGTATCGCCTAAGAACTCTTTCATAGGCTTACCATTTAACGCTGTCGTTGGGTGCGCAATGGTTGTGCCATCACCAGAGACGACAAACACGTACCCCGCGTTAAACAGATCGACCTTGTTAACCAGTTCAGCGAGTGCGGCCAAGCTCACGTCATAAAATATCGCACCAATAAATTTACCGTTATCTCGCACTGGGGTGGCGATCGAAACCAGTATTTCACCCGTGCCTGAATCTGCGTATGGCGCGGTAATGATGAGCTTTCCAGAGTTTTTTGCGTCAATATACCATGGTCTGACACGGGGATCCCAACCTGCACCAGGGTCCCATGATGCTTCATTACCTATGTGTGAACCGTCGCTTTCAAACCCTAACCCAGCAAGGAGGAAAGTCTCTTTTATCACAGGTCGGGTGATAACCTCGGAAATAGCGTCAGGTGAAAGGTCAAGCTCAAGCATACTTGTGGCATAAGAGGCTATCGCTTTACGAGCATTAATTTCAGATGCGGTCGTGTCTCGGACACCGTTAATGATTTCGGTGACGCTAGAAGTAACGTGAGATTTCACTTCACTTCGAACAATATAGTATTGCTGAAGAGTCAGAAGTGTAACAGTCGCTAAAAGCAGGACAGACGAAGCGGCCACAATCTTATGGCTAAATTTCATTTCATGATCCTCATCTCTATATAAACTCTTTAGTTATAGATCATATAGTTATGAAATGAGTATTCAGCCAGAAAAAACTAAAACTTTTCTATCAGTTAAAGGCCGAGTATGGTTTTCTCTAATCCCGTCAACAACGATTCGTTACCATCAAATAGCGTCGAGACAACTTGTGCGCGTTTTTTACCAGACTTCATCTGCTTACATGCCTCTCTAACCGTTAGGACTAATTGGAGTTCATTGGCTAATGAAGAAGTTTGATTCACTTTCCAGTGATTGATTTTCTGGCTGAGTTTGCTCTCTTTTAGAACCGGTTTTAAAGAGGTGAGTTCTTGGCGTAAAACCGCCAGCAAGTCGAGTTGTGCCTCGCGGTTGGCGACGAGTGTTGCGAGTCGATTAAGCACGGCTGCTATTAACTCATTGAGCTCAACATATCCACCTTGCTTAGGTAATTGAGACGTGACACGTGACGACACTTGTATAGAACGAACGAGGGTTTTCGGCGTATAAGTTATCGCTGTCAGGGCGTCGAAAGGTAACCAGAAAGATTGTCCCGCTTCTACTGCATATTCTTGTTTACCGAGTTTAACCAATGCCAATCCCTTCTCAACGCAAATAAGCTGATGTTTCAGCAGCTTTTTTCGTGATGTAGAAACAAGGAAGTCGTATAGCTCAGATTGGAAAGAGATTGCGTAGTGCATGGTGTCGCTCATCGGTAAAGGGGCGCTAAGATTAACGCTTATTGTTAAAAAAGCCAACTTTGTGGAAGGTATCGCCCAATTTCCGATAAAGAGTCTGGTCTGACCTTGCCGATTCTGCGAGAACTGTAGCTGCTAAGAATCATTTCTCAGCGTAGAATAGTGCGGCTTTTTACCTAACGAACAGAATAATGACGACAAACACAGACCCTTTTATTGAGATTCGTCCTTACAATGACGATGAAATTCCCGCGGCAATTGACCGCTTAGTTAATGATGAAGAATTCATCAGTGCGATTTTACAGCACCGCTTTTCAAACCACGCTGGTTGGTTTAAAACCTTAATGTCGCCAGTGGTTAAGATATACCTGAAGATGAAATGGTCCAAGCTCAGGTCGGTTGAGACCATACAACTTGAGGTTAAGAAGTATCTAGATCAAACCCTTAAGTCCACAACTCGAGGCGTGACTTACAGTGGTCTGGATAATTTAGACACAGAGCAGGCTTACCTGTTTGTTTCTAACCATCGTGATATCGCGATGGATCCTGCTCTGGTTAACTATGGTCTGTTCAAAAATGGCCATAAGACAGTCCGTATTGCTATCGGTGACAACCTGCTGAAAAAGCCTTGTGCGACTGAATTGATGAAGCTCAACAAAAGCTTTATTGTTAAACGTTCAGCGAAAGGCCCTCGCGAAATGATGAAGGCCCTCGGTACTTTGTCTGGGTATATCAAACACTCTTTGGATACTGGTCACTCAATCTGGATCGCTCAGAAAGAAGGCCGCGCAAAAGATGGTAACGATTTTACCGATCCAGCAATCTTAAAAATGTTCCACGTCGAAGGTCGAAAGCTCAAGCTCTCATTTCCTGACTACATTAAGACGCTAAAAATTGTTCCGGTTTCTATCTCTTACGAAAACGACCCATGTGATATTGCTAAAGCCATTGAGTTGTATGCTAAAGATTCTGTCGGCAGTTACGAAAAAGGCGAGTTTGAAGATATTGAAAGCATTATCCAAGGTATTGTTGGCGATAAAGGACACGTGCATGTCGCATTTGGTGATGTGATTGAGCAGGACTTTGAAACACCTGAAGCACTGGCTCAAGAAATTGATCGTCAGATTCATGCTAACTACAAGCTATTCCCAATCAATGAGCTTGCTGCCGGCAATGAACAAGTGGATGAACAGGTCAAAAAGACGTTTGCCGAAAAGTTGAACTTACTACCAAAGGATGCCCAGCCTTATTTGGTTGCCAGTTATGCCAACCCAGTAAAGAACCGCCCATAGTGGCTAGGCGTTGAGTTTTTAAAGCCTCATGTCCTGCATGGGGCCTTTTTATTGGCTGAGGCTAGGGAGCAACGGCTCCACCCAACGTTAAGTTTGTTGGCCACTTAGTAATGCGATTGCCACCTAGGAAAATATTCCCTTTTACCGTCATCGTTTCGGGAAACTGAGTGATCTTCGAACCGCCTATATACAAATTCCCATCGACTGTTAAGCCCTCTGGAAGTGATTCGAGTGGCGTACGTATGACACTGAGATCGCCTTTTACTCTGAATCGTGGAGGAAGAGAGGTGACTGGTGTATCAGTTAAATTAATATAGCCGCCGACTTTCACCCCACTGGGCCAACGAGTAATTTGGGAACCGATCAGGTTAGCAAATCCACGAATATTAATCCCTTTTGACAATTTCTTTAAGCCACTGTTGGAGGCATCTAAACTGCCTTGGATATCCATTCCTTGTGGAAGATGTTGAATTTGGGTTTTTGCGATGTTGAGGTTGCCTTGGACAACAAGTCCTGCGGGAAGCTCGGTATAGGGTTTATTACGCAAATCCAGATTACCGTAGTTGTCGAGATGATTGAGAATACGGAACTGGTCGAGTGGTTGTGCGTAGGCAACAAAACACAGCGAGCAGAGCAATGGGATTAAGTAAAGTGGGTTGCGAATCATAGCCAGTAGATTAGTTACTTTTAGGTCACTATGAGTTCTAGGCTAGAGCAGGTCAATGACAATGACAAGCAAAGTCAAAAAAACGGGCACAAGCGCCCGTTTTATAAAGAATAAATCACTGATTATCGTGCTAGCGATCGAGTTTTTAACTCAAAAATCAGTTTCTCTGCACTCACTTCAAATTTAAAACGAGCGGTTAACTCTGATGATTCGTCATCAATTGGCGTTACTTCGTGCTCTACATTCGCGCACACTTGCTGAGCGAGTTGAATGTACTTGTTTAGCTCAGCTTCTAAAAGGGTTTTACCTGCTGCATAGATGGTTACTTCAGCAACATCATCGCCTTCTTTAATGATGAAACCCATTTCGCCTGCGCAGCCACATGCCTCACATACTTGATCTTGTTCGGTACTCATTTAGACATCCTCCTACAAATAATGTGGCTATATTAGCGAGTTATTTGATGTTTATCCATAAAAAGCACTGTGTCAGGTTTCAGTGTAAGCGCAGCATGATATGTTGACGGTTGAGTAATTTTTAATCTTTTGTTCGATAATAGTTCTTGTTTGACTGTGAGGTAGATCAACTAATGACGAAAATACGTGTCATTATTTTGTCAGAGTGCCATTCATTTCGTTGTCAGAACTAACAATTTGTAAGATTATCGATAGCTCACAATTATATTAAAAAAATAATGCCTTGTGGGTTATAGAAACACACAAAGTGTCCCTATAAATATTTAGCTTGCACAACAATTAGGTAGTTCATGCGGTTTAGCCGTTGTTTGATCTTTGTGTTTCATAAGAGACATGGTTTCTATTGTTACATGACGGGTTGAAGTGAAAGCTAGTCACTTGGCGTCAATAATTGACTCAATATGAGTTTAGACGGATTTACAGAGAGAAGAGCCTGAACATGCCAAAGCGTAGTAAAGAAGATACCGAAATCACGATTCAGAAAATCATGGATGCGGTTGTTGATCAGCTTTTGCGTCTCGGTTATGACAAAATGTCGTACACCACACTGAGCCAGCAAACTGGTGTTTCGAGAACCGGCATCAGCCACCATTTTCCGAAGAAGACCGATTTCACCGCCGCACTAGATGGTCGAATCTTCAAGATGTTTGTTGACCACGTAGAGTTCGATAATGGGTTGGATGCCTTTTCATCTAGTTGGATCGCAGCGTTGGATAATGAAGAGTTTCGTGCCATCCTTCGCTTGCTTTTTCACCATATTGTTACATCTCAGAGCACACACGAGTTTGCAAGCAATGGCATTGACCGCTTGTACAAGATGGCTGAAACACAATTCGGTGAGGGTAGTGCGAAAGAGCTGGAGTGGTTAATTGGTAAATCACTCATTCGTATGGCTAAATAGCCAATCGTCAAAGCCTTCTTCGGAAGGCTTTTTGGTCTTAAATTCGCCACTTCTCTTCTTCTCTCTCCTAACTCGATACGTTTTCTTATTGAGCGGCAAGATTTAGTCACCCAGCAACTGAGTCAGCAAAACTATTTTTAGCAATGTGAGTGCATTTGTAGAGCGCCAATTTTCACGTGGTCTACCATTAAAATGTTGCTAATTAATTTTTTTTGTAACTGTTTGGCTAATAAAGCATCAATGCACTGTGTTTGGTAACTCGGTGGTCTGCTACACTGTGATTGTTACAACAACCAATAGAGGAGTAGGTGTACGCATGACTTTTCCCGTCCTTATATGCGATGACTCCGCTTTAGCGAGAAAGCAAATGGCTCGCTCACTGCCTGCTTCGCTAAATGCTGACATTTCCTTTGCTGTGCACGGCTTAGATGCTCTGGAACAGCTGGAAAAGCAAGAATTTAAATTAATGTTTCTTGACCTGACCATGCCTGAGTTGGATGGTTTTGGTACGTTAGAGGAAATTGCGAATCGAAACATCGATATCTCCGTAGTGGTGGTATCTGGTGATATTCAACCTAAAGCTAAAGAACGAGTGATGTCTCTTGGTGCTAAGGCATTTGTCCAAAAGCCCATAGATAAAGATATCCTCAATAGCGTTCTTAAACAGTTGGTTGAACCCGTTACTCAACCTCGGATTGTGACGCCCGTTTCCATCGAGCTACCCATTTTGCGTCGTCGAGATGTCTATATGGAGGTCGCTAACGTCGCGATTGGCCGCGCTGCTGATGCGCTTGCGCGACATTTCGATGTGTTTGTTCACTTACCGCTACCCAACGTCAATATTTTTGAAGTGAGTGAACTTCACATGGCGTTGCGAGATCTCGCCGAAAACGATCAGGTTTCTGGTGTTTGCCAAGGCTTTAGTGGTGAGGGGATTGCCGGAGAAGCGTTAGTTTTACTTAGTGATTCGAGTGTTTCTGATCTCAAGAAATTGATGAAAGTTCCCGCTGATAGTGAAGAGCTCGAGGAGCTGGAACTGCTTATGGATGTGTCAAACATACTCGTGGGCTCATTTCTCAATGGCCTTGGTCAACAAGCAGAAGTGCGTTTTTTCCAAAGCTCACCCGTCCTGCTGGGGCAGCATATTTCTATCGATTCGGTCATTTCTTCCACTTCAGGATCGTTTAAGAAAACCATGACATTTGAAGTCAGCTACAACATTGATGGCACTTCAATTCGTTGTGATTTGCTGTTTATGTTTGTCGACGAGTCTTTGCCGTTGCTAGATAACAAACTCGCTTATTTGATGGAGGACTTCTGATGTTAAATCTTCCAGCTGAATTTGAGCAATTCCATTGGATGGTCGACATGGTACAGAATGTCGACTTAGGACTGGTCGTTCTCGACAAAGATCATAACGTTCAGGTTTGGAACGGCTTCATGACTCATCATAGTGGTGTACAAGCACATGATGCGATAGGTAAGTCCTTGTTTGAGCTCTTCCCTGAAATTCCTCAGGAGTGGTTCAGATTGAAAACCAAACCAGTCTATGATTTAGGCTGTCGAAGCTTTATCACTTGGCAACAACGCCCTTACTTGTTTAAGTGCCGCAACGTACGCCCAGTGACTCAGCAAGCAGATTTTATGTACCAGAACATCACGCTTAATCCGATGCGAACCCCAACAGGGGAAATCCGATCCTTGTTTCTTTCAATTCAAGACGCGACCGCAGAAGCTCTGGTGTCAATAAATCAATAATTTGCCAACAACGCCAAGGAACTCCTTGGCGTTGTCGTCTAAGCTATAGAGTCGATTCCAGCCAAGATACACACTATGAAACTCTCTATCCCTAGTTCACTTTTTACTGGCCAACAAGTTAAACGAGGCGAACAACGTGCTGCGCAACTCGCCGGCGTAGAGATGTACACCTTGATGCAACGTGCGGGCGGTTCGGCTTATGACTTGCTCAAGCGACTCTATCCTCAAGCCTCACGTTTGTTGATACTCGTTGGTAGTGGCAATAATGGTGGAGATGGTTTCGTTGTGGCCAAACTCGCTCAAGCGGATGGCATGAACGTCACCGTAGCGCTATACGGGGACGAGTCCAAGCTCGCGGGGGATGCGCTGAAGGCTAAGCAAGAGTGGCTGAACTGCGGCGGAGAGTTTACCTCTCTTGAGTCTCTTGACCTAGAGAGGCTCGATGTTGACGTGGTAGTGGATGGTTTGCTGGGGACGGGGCTTTCGGGCGATGTTCGACTACCACTCCAGAATCAGATTGAGCGCGTAAATCATCTTGATCTGCCTACCTTATCAATTGATCTTCCGTCAGGTCTGTGTAGCGATACGGGACGTGTATTCGGCAAAGCGATACGCGCCAATCACACCATAACGTTTATCGGTGTAAAACAGGGTTTGATGACGGGACAGGCGCGTGAGGTAACAGGGCAAATCCACTTCGCAGGATTGGGGGTAGACGGAGAATTTCTTCAGTGTGAAAAAGCGTCTAGCTCTCTGCTCGATATCGATGAGATGCGTGACGTATTGCCGCGTCGCAAACCCACAGCCCATAAGGGGCATCATGGGCGCTTGCTTTGTTTGGGGGGCAATGAAGGTTTTGCTGGTGCGATAAGATTATGTGCGAGCGCCGCCGCACGTAATGGAACTGGGTTGATTAGAGCACTATGCCATGTCCATTCCAGCATCGCTCTTCAGGTCAGTTGTCCTGAGGTGATGACTCAAGCTTGGAACCATCAATACGATGCTTTGCACCACGCGATATCAGAGGCTGATGTCATTGCGATTGGCCCAGGGTTAGGTAAGGATGAGTGGGCGCAAGAAATTTATCGAGCAACGGTCTGTGTCGACAAACCCAAAATCGTTGATGCCGATGGACTCAACCTGTTGGCTGTTGACTGCCATCGGGATCCGTTACGAATTATCACACCGCATCCTGGAGAAGCCGCAAGATTACTGCAATGCGGTGTCAAGCAAGTGGAGCAAGATCGATTCTCGGCAGTGCGAGAGTTGCAAGCGAAGTTTGGCGGTGTCGTCGTCCTAAAGGGCGCTGGTACCTTGGTTTGCGACGAAACGGATATCTTTGTCTGTTATGCGGGTAATGCAGGTATGGCAACAGGTGGAATGGGCGATGTACTAACAGGGATCATCGCTGCGATGCTTGCACAAGGTCTTAGCTTGGTTAATGCCGCGAAAGTGGGAGTGCTGCTCCATAGCGCGGCGGCAGATGAACTGGCACATCAAGAAGGCCAAATTGGCTTGTTGGCGAGTGATGTGGTGCACCACTCTCGTACGGTTCTCAATAATTGGCTTTCTGACTAATAATCGAACTTTTTTCAGCCATTTCTGTGACTTCGATTGTTATTTCACGCTAATCCGTTACAATGCTTGCTCGTTCCTGAGTTGTGCATCCGTATTTGCATATAAAAGGACAAATCCTCTTGTCTTTAACGCCTTGATTTTCTAGTTAAAGATACGTTTAAAATACACGTGTTGCTTGGTGTGCAACACCACTGTAAAGGACAGTTAAATGCCTATTATTACTCTTCCTGACGGCAGTCAGCGTCAATTTGACAACCCAGTTTCTACTCTTGATGTTGCTCAATCTATCGGTCCTGGTCTTGCGAAAGCAACCATTGCTGGACGTGTAGATGGTAATCGTGTTGACGCTTGTGATCTTATTGAACAAGACGCAAGCCTAGAAATCATCACAGTAAAAGATGAAGTTGATGGTCTGGAAATCGTACGCCACTCATGCGCTCACTTGCTAGGTCATGCGATCAAGCAACTTTTCCCTGAAGCGAAAATGGCGATTGGTCCAACTATCGATAGCGGTTTCTACTACGATATCGACTTAGAGCACTCACTAACGCAAGAAGATCTTGAAAAGATTGAAAAGCGTATGCACGAGTTGGCAAAGACTAAGTACCAAGTGATCAAGAAAAAGGTCAGCTGGCAGGAAGCACGCGATGCATTTGAAGCTCGCGGTGAAACATACAAGATGGAAATCTTGGACGAAAACGTTGCACGTGATGATCGTCCAGGCTTATACCATCACGAAGAATATGTCGATATGTGTCGTGGTCCACACGTTCCACACATGGGATTCTGTCAGCACTTTACCCTACTGAATGTAGCTGGTGCTTACTGGCGTGGTAACAGTGACAACAAGATGCTGCAACGTATCTACGGTACTGCATTCCACGATAAAAAAGCGCTTAAAGCTCACCTAACTCGTTTAGAAGAAGCGGCGAAGCGCGACCACCGTAAAATCGGTAAGCAATTAGACCTATTCCACATGCAGCAAGAAGCACCTGGCATGGTGTTCTGGCATCACAATGGTTGGTCTATCTTCCGTGACCTAGAAGTATTCGTTCGTTCGAAACTAACAGAGTACGGTTACCAAGAAGTAAAAGGTCCACTTATCATGGATCGTGTTCTGTGGGAACGTTCTGGTCACTGGGACAAGTACGCAGAAGCAATGTTCACTACCTCTTCTGAAAACCGTGACTACGCACTTAAGCCGATGAACTGCCCGGGTCATGTTCAGATCTTTAACCAAGGCCTGAAATCATACCGTGATCTGCCACTTCGCATGGCTGAGTTTGGTTCATGTCACCGTAACGAGCCATCAGGCGCGCTACACGGCATTATGCGTGTTCGTGGTTTCACTCAGGATGATGCTCACATCTTCTGTACTGAAAGCCAGATTCAAGAAGAAGTGACTAGCTGTATCAAGATGGTTTACGATACATACCAAACTTTTGGTTTCGAAAACATCGTAGTTAAGCTATCTACTCGCCCTGAAAAACGTGTTGGTTCGGATGAGATCTGGGATCAATCTGAAGAAGCGCTGAAGCAATCTCTTGAAGCGATGGATATTCCATACGAAATTCAAGAAGGCGAGGGTGCATTCTACGGACCTAAGATTGAATTCACGCTGCATGACTGTCTAGACCGTGCATGGCAATGTGGTACAGTTCAGCTAGACTTCAACCTACCGGGTCGTCTAGGCGCTACCTACGTGGATGAAAATAATGAGCGCCAAGTGCCAGTGATGATTCACCGTGCGATTCTGGGCTCACTAGAGCGATTCATCGGTATTTTGATCGAAGAATACTACGGCTTCTTCCCAACTTGGTTATCGCCAGAACAGACTGTAATCATGAATATCACTGACAAACAGTCAGATTATGTTCAGGAAGTGGCACAAAAACTACAAAAATGTGGAATTAGAGCTAAAGCGGACTTGAGAAATGAGAAGATTGGCTTTAAAATCCGCGAACATACTTTGAAGCGTGTACCGTATATGCTTGTTTGTGGCGACCAAGAAATGGAAGCTGGTGAAATCGCAGTACGTACTCGTAAAGGTAAAGACCTCGGTAAGTTTAAAGTGGATGATTTTATTTCCTACATCCAAGACGAGATCTCTACCCGTAAGCTCAATCTGGAGGAATAAACTATTAAAGGCGGAAGACGCGGCCAAGTACCGGCCAAACAAAATGCTCATCGTTTAAACGGTGAAATTCGTGGCGTTCGTGAAGTTCGTTTAACTGGCGCTGATGGCGAATCAGTTGGTGTCGTTTCTATTCAAGAAGCAGTAGCAGCAGCTGAAGAAGCAGGCATGGATCTGGTAGAAATCAGTCCAAACGCTGAGCCACCAGTATGTCGTGTAATGGACTACGGTAAATTCCTCTTTGAGAAGAGCAAATCTGCTAAAGAGCAGAAGAAAAAGCAAAAACAGGTTCAGATTAAGGAAGTAAAATTCCGTCCCGGAACTGATATTGGAGACTATCAGGTAAAACTACGCAACCTGACGCGTTTCCTTGAAGAAGGCAACAAAGTGAAGGTAACAATTCGCTTCCGTGGCCGAGAAATGGCACACCAAGAGATCGGTGTTGACGTTCTAAATCGTCTGAAGGAAGACACTGCTGAAATCGCTTTAGTAGAATCTTTCCCTAAGAAGATCGAAGGTCGTCAAATGATCATGGTTCTTGCCCCTAAGAAGAAGTAATTAACGGCTTTGCAAGTAATTAACCCTGCCGTTGTTAAAACGGCGGGGTTTGTTCGCCCTAATTACTATTGTTTATACAACTCAACAATGCGGAGTTATTCATCATGCCTAAGATGAAAACCAACAAAGGTGCTGCTAAGCGTTTTAAGAAAACTGCTGGTGGTATTAAGTACAAGCACGCTACAAAACGTCACATCCTGACTAAGCGTACTACTAAGAACAAGCGTCAGCTACGTCCAAATGCAATCCTTCCTAAGTGTGAAGTGGCTGCAGTAATTCGTATGCTACCATACGCATAATTCTTTTTAGTTTATTAATCGTTTAGTTTAGGAGAAGCATAATGCCTCGCGTAAAACGTGGTGTACAAGCTCGTGCACGTCATAAGAAAGTTCTAAAACAAGCTAAAGGTTACTACGGTGCACGTTCACGTGTTTACCGCGTAGCTTTCCAAGCAGTTACTAAAGCTGGTCAATACGCTTACCGTGACCGTCGCAACAAGAAACGTCAATTCCGTCAACTATGGATTGCACGTATCAACGCTGCATCTCGTCAAAATGGTCTATCTTACAGCCGTTTCATCAACGGTCTTAAGAAAGCATCTATCGAGATCGACCGTAAGATCCTTGCTGACATCGCGGTATTCGACAAAGCTGCATTTGCAGTTCTAGTTGAAAAGGCGAAAGCTGCTCTTTAATTAGAGTTAGTGATTAGGATTAAGAAAAGGGGAGCTTAGGCTCTCCTTTTTTATGCCCGCTTCTTTTGCCTGTTAATAAGCGTTATGTGCCTAGTGTGATTTGTCTGACATTATGTGCAATTAGATGTCTATATTATGTGCGGTGGTCATTCATAAGGAGTGGTTATGGCACTTACAAGTAAAGTCAAAGTTGTTGTTTCCTTTGCTGCTATGGCGATATCTTCGGTTTTTCTAGCTCTAGACTTATTTGGCGTAATTCCTTTTCTGGTTTTAGTTATTTCCTTTTTCACAGCAGTTATTCAAGGAGCTCTTTGTTTCCTAGGATATAAAGATGGAGACATGTTTGAAGCATATCAGGACTTTGAGCGCACAGAGGCAACAGCCTTTACAAATTTGCTCAAGGATAAAAAGGAATGTGACAAACTTTGAAGGCGGAACATAACAAGCAATTTAAGAGTGATTCACAACGCTTATATGGACTCCCTATTGTTGTCAAAAAGTATTGTTAACGAAGGTTAGATGCTTGCTTATATACGGGCTCTAGTTGAGAAGCTATCTCGGGCCACTTTGATGTGTTCGCACCGTCATGACTTTAT